>JANOAM010000616.1:0-1812 GCA_031411215.1 Betaproteobacteria bacterium | reverse complement strand
AGCGTGGTGTCGTCGCGCAGTTGCGTCGCGATGGCGAAGTAACGATCGGCCGGCACGGTGATGGTGATCTCGCCACGGTCACGTACGAGCGTGGTGATGGCGTCGCCCAGGGCGGCCGTCAACGCGGCCTGCAGGGTGTCGAGCTTTTGCGTCATGGGGTGTGTACTGCTCGGAGCGGGATGATCAGCGAGCGATGGTGTTTTCGCGGCGGATCTTGGCCTGCAGTTGCAGGATGCCGTACAGCAACGCTTCGGCCGTGGGCGGGCAGCCCGGCACGTAGACGTCCACCGGCACGATGCGGTCGCAACCGCGCACGACCGAGTAGCTGTAGTGGTAGTAACCGCCGCCGTTGGCGCAGGAGCCCATGCTCAGCACCCAGCGCGGTTCGGCCATCTGGTCGTAGACCTTGCGCAGCGCCGGCGCCATCTTGTTGCACAGCGTGCCGGCGACGATCATCAGGTCGCTCTGGCGCGGGCTGGGGCGGAACAGCATGCCAAAGCGGTCGATGTCATAGCGGGCCGCACCCGCATGCATCATTTCCACCGCGCAGCAGGCCAGGCCGAACGTCATGGGCCACAGCGAACCGGTCTTGGACCAGTTGATCAGCGTGTCCACCGACGTGGTGACAAAGCCTTCCTTGAGGACGCCTTCAATACCCATCGAAATACTCCACGGCGTCGAGACGCGACCAAGGACTTGCACGGAGCCGGCTCTGCCGGGCCGTCGCAAGAGCCCCCTCGGGGGGCAGCGAACGTAGTGAGCGTGGGGGCATCATTTACTCCCAGTCCAGCGCGCCTTTTTTCCATTCGTAGATGAAGCCGACCACCAGGATGGTGAGGAAGATCATCATGGCCCAGAAGCCTGCCGCGCCGATGTCGCGCAACGCCACGGCCCAGGGGAAGAGGAACGCGATTTCCAGGTCGAACAGGATGAAGAGGATGGCGACGAGGTAGTAGCGCACGTCGAACTTCATGCGCGCGTCTTCGAAGGCTTCGAAGCCGCATTCGTAGGGGCTGTTCTTGGCAGCGTCCGGCCGGTTGGGGCCGAAGATGAAGCCCAGGACCTGCGGCGCGATGCCGACACCCACGCCCACCAGGATGAAGAGGATCACGGGCAGGTAGGCTTGCAGGTCCATGGTGTCGTCAGCGTGGCGTCAGGTCGTGTCCGGGCATGAAAAAAGCGCGCCTTGCAAACCGTCCTGTTCAAAGCAGGATTGCCGCTTGGGCGCGCCCACCGTGCGTGAGCTTCTTCAGAAGAGCTGGTGCCGTCGGCGAGACTCGAACTCGCACAGCTTTCGCCACTACCCCCTCAAGATAGCGTGTCTACCAATTTCACCACGACGGCTCTGTCGTCTTCCTGTCCGTGGCATCCCCAGTTTGCAAGAGGTTTCAGCTCATCGAACAGCTGGAAATTCTAGCCCGAAAAAGAGGGTGTTTCCCCTTGGTCGGGACCAGATTCACTCACTTCGAAGCTCACTTGGAAGCGGACGGCGCGGGGGCTGCGGGCACGGGGGCGGGAACCGAGTTGGACATCGGTGCGGGCACACCTGCCGTGCTGGCTGCGGGGGCCGCAGGCAGAGCTGCGCCGCTGGCCGGCGCCAAGGGTGCCGTGGGGGCGTCCAGCACGCTGCGCGTCTCGCCGCGTGGCGTGGTGCCGGCGCTGCCCATGTAGGTCAGCGCCAGCGTGCACAGGAAGAACACGGTGGCGCAGGCCGCCGTGCTGCGCGACAGGAAGTTGGCACTGCCGGTGGCACCGAACAGGCTGCCCGACGCGCCGCTGCCGAAAGACGCGCCCATGTCGGCGCCCTTGCCG
>JANOAM010000615.1:0-3042 GCA_031411215.1 Betaproteobacteria bacterium | reverse complement strand
GGCCGAGGTCAAGCAGATCCTGCACCTCGTCACCCACAGCCTGTACAGCAACAAGGAAATCTTCCTGCGCGAACTGGTCAGCAACGCCAGCGACGCCTGCGACAAGCTGCGCTTCGAGGCGCTGGACAAGGCCGAGCTGTTTGAAGACCAGCCGAATCTGGAGGTGCGTGTCTGGTTCGACGCCGAGAAGAAGACCATCACCATCCGCGACAACGGCATCGGGATGAGCGCCGACGAAGCCGTGTCGCACCTGGGCACCATCGCCAAGAGCGGCACACGCGAATTCATGGCCCAGCTGGAAGGCGAGCAGAAGAAGGACGCCAACCTGATCGGTCAGTTCGGCGTCGGCTTCTACAGCGGCTTCATCGTGGCCGACCGCATGACGGTGGAAACCCGCCGCGCTGGCACGGCCGCATCCGAAGGCGTGCGCTGGACCAGTGAAGGCACGGGTGACTTCGAAGTCGAGACCATCGACCGCCCGCAGCGTGGCACCGACGTCATCCTGCACCTGCGCGAAGGCGAAGAGGAATTCCTCAGCGCCTGGAAGCTGAAGTCCATCATCGGCAAGTACAGCGACCACATCAGCCTGCCGGTGCTGATGGCCAAGCAGACCTGGGACGAAGAGAAGAAGGAACAGGTCACCACCGGTGAGTGGGAGCCGGTCAACAAGGCCGCGGCCCTGTGGACCCGCCCCAAGAGCGAGGTAACGGACCAGCAGTACCAGGACTTCTACAAGCAAATCAGCTACGACCAGGAAGCGCCGCTGGCCTACACGCACAACCGCGTCGAAGGCCGCACGGAATACACGCAGCTGCTGTTCATTCCCAAGAAGGCGCCCTTCGACCTGTGGAACCGCGACAAGCGCGGTGGCGTCAAGCTGTATGTGAAGCGCGTCTTCATCATGGACGACGCCGAAGCGCTGATGCCGGTGTACCTGCGCTTCGTCAAGGGTGTGATCGACAGCGCCGACCTGCCGCTGAACGTGAGCCGCGAACTGCTGCAGGAAAGCCGCGACGTGAAGGCCATCCGCGAAGGCAGCACGAAGAAGGTGCTGTCGATGCTGGAAGACGTCGCGGAAAACCAGAAGGAAACGTACGCCGAATTCTGGGCCCAGTTCGGCAACGTGCTGAAGGAAGGCATTGGCGAAGACCACGCCAACAAGGAGCGCCTGGCCAAGCTGTTCCGCTTTGCCAGCACGCATGCGGACGAAGGTGTGTCGCTGACCGACTACGTGGGCCGCATGAAGGAAGGCCAGGACGAGATCTACGTCATCACGGCCGACAGCCTGGCCACGGCCAAGGCCAGCCCGCAGCTGGAGATCTTCCGCAAGAAGGGCATCGAGGTGCTGCTGTTGGTGGACCGCGTCGACGAGTGGATGCTGAGCCACCTCTACGACTTCGACGGCCACCAGTTGACCAGCGTCGCCAAGGGCGGTGTGGACCTGGGCAAGCT
The DNA here is from genome assembly GCA_031411215.1 of Betaproteobacteria bacterium. Taxonomy (GTDB): domain Bacteria; phylum Pseudomonadota; class Gammaproteobacteria; order Burkholderiales; family Burkholderiaceae_C; genus Rubrivivax. The sequence continues at coordinate 1,590 of JANOAM010000615.1, read as the reverse complement.
GCAGGACGACGAAGAGAAGAAGCAGGCCGAAGCCGCAGCCGAAGCCGCCAAGCCGCTGATCGAACGGCTGAAGAAAGCGCTGGAAGGCCGCGCCAAGGATGTGCGTGCGACGACGCGTCTGGTCGATTCACCGGCCTGCATCGTGGTGGACGACGGCGACATGTCGCAGCACCTGGCCCGCATGCTGAAGCAGGCCGGGCAGGACGCGCCGAAGTCGCAGCCCATCCTGGAAGTGAACCCGGACCATGCGCTCTTGAAGAAGATGGACTCGGCCGATGGCGGTGAGCGCTTCGACGACCTGGCCAAGATCCTTTTCGACCAGGCGCTGCTGGCCGAAGGCGGGCAGTTGGAAGACCCAGCGGCCTACGTCAAGCGGGTGAACGCGCTGCTGGTCGGCTGAGGACTGAGCCCGGGCGCCGGCAGGAAATGTGCGGCGGTGCTACAACCGCCGGCCGCACCTCAGCAAAGGCCGACGCCCGTGAGCAGTACCGATACCAGCGCTACGCGCAAGACCTGGTTCTTCATGGTGATCGCGGCCTCGGTGCTGATGATCACCATGGGGATGCGCCAGTCCATGGGCCTGTTCGTGTCGCCCATCAACACGGCCACCGGACTGGGCATCGTCGGCATCAGCCTGGCCATGGCAGTGGGCCAGTTCGTGTGGGGCGCTGCGCAGCCCATCTTTGGCGCGGTGGCGGACCGCTACGGCCCGGGTCGCGTGATCGTCGCTGGTGCCTTGCTGCTGGCCGCCGGGTCGTTGCTGACCACCGTGGCGTCGAGCCAGTTCCTGCTGATCATGTCGGTAGGCGTGCTCAGCGCGGCGGGTGCCGGCGCGGGCAGTTTTTCCATCCTCATTGGCGCCACCGCGCAACGCCTGCCGCCGGAGAAGCGGTCCTTTGCCGCCGGCTTCATCAACGCAGGTGGCAGCTTCGGGCAGTTTGTCTTTGCGCCCATCAACCAGGCGCTGATCAGCAGCCTCGGCTGGGTGTCGGCGATGTACGCCATGGCGATCGGCGCCCTGGGCACCATTCCGCTGGCCTGGTTTCTGCGCGGCCAGCCCAAGCCTGCCAAGCCGGCGCCGGTGGCCGGCGCACCGTCGCTGGCCGCGGAGATGACGCTGCGTGAGCAGGTGCGCATCGCCCTGCGGGACAAGAGCTACTGGTGTTTGCACGCGGGCTTCTTCACCTGCGGCTTCCACATCGCCTTCCTGGTGACGCACCTGCCGGGCGAGGTCAACCTGTGCGGACTGAGCCCCAGCGTGGCGTCGGCGTCGCTCGCCATCATCGGCCTGGCCAACATTGCGGGCAGCCTCAGTGCGGGTGCGTTGGGCAATGTCTACCGCATGAAGTGGATCCTGTTCTGGATGTACTTCACGCGCGCCGTGGCCGTGCTCGTCTACCTGGTGGCGCCCAAGACGCCGATGACCTTCTACATCTTCGCGGCGGTGCTGGGCTCCACCTGGCTGGCCACCGTGCCACCCACTGCGGGCCTGACCGGCAAGCTCTTCGGCGTGCGCTACCTGGGCACCCTCTTCGGGCTGACCCTGCTGTCGCACCAGATCGGCGGCTTCCTGGGCGCCTGGCTGGGCGG
>JANOAM010000614.1:0-3930 GCA_031411215.1 Betaproteobacteria bacterium | reverse complement strand
CTGCACCACGGAGATCGCCTCCTTCGACGAGTTTTCTTCGCTCCTGTCCGACGGCGCCGCTGCCTATGACCACATCGTCTTCGACACGGCCCCGACCGGGCACACCTTGCGACTGCTGAGCCTGCCCAAGGCATGGACGGGTTTCCTGGACGGCAACGACCGCGGTGCCTCCTGCCTGGGGCCTCATTCGGGCTTGAAGATGCAGGAGGTGCGCTTCAAAGCCGCGCTCGACGCCCTGAGCGACCCGGCGAAGACCACGGTGATCCTGGTGACACGGCCCGACCGGGGCGCCATCGCCGAAGCGGCGCACACCTCGGGCGAGTTGCACGAGTTGGGCCTGAACAACCAGCGGCTGGCGATCAACGGCGTGTTCCACGCCAGTGAGCGCACCGACCCGGTGGCCTGCTCCATTGAAGACCTGGGCCAACAGGCGCTGGACGCGATGCCAGCGTCGCTGCGCGCACTGCCGCAGGACCGCGTGCCGCTGCGGGCCTTCGACACGGTCGGCCTGCCCGCGTTGCGCGCACTGCTGTCCACCGGTGCCGGCCCGATCCCGACGCCCATGACTTCGGTTGTGGTCGCGCGTGAAAGACTTCAGGGCCTGGACGTGCTGGCCGACGCGCTGGCCGCCGCCGGGCACGGGCTGATCATGGTGATGGGCAAGGGAGGTGTCGGCAAGACGACAGTCGCCGCGGCCCTGGCCTTGGGGCTGATCCAGCGCGGCAAGACGGTGCACCTGAGCACCACCGACCCAGCAGCCCACTTGACAGCGACGCTGAACGGCGATGTGCCAGGCCTGAACGTGAGCCGCATCGACCCGAAGGTCGAGACGCAACGCTACGTCGCCAAAATCATGGCGGCCAAGTCACCGAGTCTCGACGCGGCGGAGCAGGCGCTGCTGCTGGAAGACCTGCAATCGCCCTGCACCGAAGAGGTGGCCGTCTTCCACGCCTTCTCGCGCATCGTCAGCGAAGCCCGCAGCGCCTTCGTCGTGCTGGACACCGCCCCCACGGGCCATTCCATGCTGCTGATGGACGCGACCGGCGCCTACCACCGGCAGATGACGCAGGAATTCGAAGGGCATGGCACGTCCCACATCGTCACGCCACTGATGAGACTGCAAGACGCCGCGTATACCAAGATCATTCTGGTGACGCTGCCGGAAGTGACACCGGTTTCGCAGGCGGCTGCGCTGCAGGAGGACTTGCGCCGCGCCAACATCGAGCCCTATGCCTGGGTGCTCAACAAGAGCGTGCTGGCTGCGGGCGCACACGACCCCTTGCTGGCCGCGCGGCTGGCCGGCGAGCGCAAGCAGATGGAGCGCATGGCCGCAGGTCTGGCCAAGCGTTTGTTCGCGCTGGCCTGGTTGACCGTGCCGCCGATCGGGTTTGCTGAGTTGTCCAGGCTGGTCAGCGAACCCTCGGCCGCTGCGGTCATCTCTGCTTGAAGGCCACCCAGCACGCCATCGAGGTTCGCTGACGATCGTCGTCAAGCAGTCGCTCCATTGACGCTTGACAAGCGCGGTGCAGCCTCTACTGCAGGCCCGCGACCCCTGCGCCGACTGACAGCTCACTCAGGAACGCGGCGGGCAGAGGCCGCGCGCGAGCGGCGCTCTTTCGCTTGCTCACGGTCCCGATGTTGACGCAGCAAACGGCTGCCTCACCTTCCGCGAGACCGCACAGCTCGTGAAGTCGAGTTGAAGCCATCGCCTGGCCACTGGTCAGGCCCGCACCGAAGCCCATCGCGTGGGCGCCCAGCAGCAGGTTCTGGATGGCCGCGCCCATCGACACCATGCGCTCCAGCGGCGGCGTGTTCGGCTCACGCGGCCCGAGGCAGGCGACCGCGACCAAAAGAAATGGAGCGCGGTGCGCCTTCTCGCGCGCCGACTCGATCTGCTCCAGCGTGGCGCCGAGGTCGCGATCGATCAGGGCCAGCGCGAACACTTCGGCAAGGTGATGCCGCTGCCCTGCCGGTACGAGGATGAAGCGCCACGGCATCAAGAGCCCGTGGTCGGGCGCCGCCGCTGCGAGCGAGAGCAATGTGTTGAGCTGCTCGGCCGATGGTCCGGGTTCGACTAGGCGCTTCGGCGACACGTTCTGGCGCGAACGGATTAGCGCCTGTGCCATCAAAAGGGTTTCGCCGTCCTGCTGCGGCTGGCGTGTCTCGCGTCGCGTCAAGGCGGAGGTGTCCTCCGCGTCGATGTGAACAGTGCGTTCGAGGTTCATGACATCCAGGTCCTCGCTAAACGGGGGTGCCCGCAGACACCCCCCGAACACGGCGCCAACTTCCAAATGCGCGCCGAGAGGAGACAAGCCTCGTCGGCTCAACCGAAGCGGCGTTCCTTGAAGCTGATGGTCTGCTTCCAGTCGTCAACACTGCCCACGCGCTTGATGCTCGCCCAGGTGCCCTTGTAGTAGGGCACCACATTGCGGTCCACCCACGGACTGGTCACGTCACCCGCCACACCCCGGATGTAGCCGAACAGCATGAAGGTCTGGCCCGCCTTGATGGCCTTCTGCGGGTAGGCCATCGCGTAGGTGCTGCCGAAGTCGTTGAAGACTTCGACCACATCGCCCGCCGCCACGCCCATCGTGCGTGCGTCTTCCGGGTTCATCTCGATGAAGGCCGTCGGGTAGCGGTCGCGCACAAAGCTGTTGTACTGGTCGTGGTACGCGGTCTGCCAGACCTCGTTGGCGCGGCCGTTGTTGATCCAGTAGCGGTGCTTGGCTTTCTGGTCGGCGACGATCTTCGGCAATCCGTTCCACGGCGCCGGCTTGAACTCGGCCTTGCCGTCTTTGGTGTCGAACTTGCCGTCCGTGTAGGCCATCTCGGTACCGATCATCTTGTCGCCTTCGACCCGCTTGATCGGCAGCTGAACGCCGTTGGTGCCGGCCTTGCGGAGCAGCGCGTAGGTGGCCAGGTAGCCGGTATCACCGCCCTGGCTGTCGATCGGGCCGACGCCTGGCCGCCCGGCGCGACGGAAGCCGTCGTTGAAGGCGTCTTCTTCGCTCTTCCAGTCGAACCCTTCAAAGCGCTTGGCCATGTCGGCCTTGCCGTCACGCGCGTACATCGCTTTCAGCGTGTTGGCGATGTCCGCTGCGATCATGCAGTCGGCCTTGGCCGACCCCGGTGGGTCCATGAACTTCTCGGACAGGCGCAGGCGACGTTCACCGTTCATCGAGGTCAGGTTGATCTCGCCAGGTTGCGCAGCCGGCAGCAGCATGTGCGCCTCTTCCGCCAGCGTCGTCGGGTACAGGTTGATGCCGACCACGTACATGCCGCCCTTGTTCTTGCAAGCGTCGTAGATGACATCAACCATCTGTTCGACGCTGGCGCCACGGGCGGCGGTCATCGCCTGGTTGACGATCTGCGTGCGGCGGCTGAGCACGCGGCGGTGCTCTTCGGCGTTGAGCGTGGTCTGGAACGGGTTCGTGCCCCAGATCGTGTACATCAGGCCGCGGCCCTGGATCACTTCCTGGTCGATGTAGATCTTCTTGTCGCCGGGATACGGCGGCCGCGTGTAACCCTCCTGGTGGCCACCCATGCGGCAGACGCCCGTGCCGCGCCGGCCGACGTTCTGCGTCGCGAGCACCAGGCTCACCAGGGAACTCTGGATGACGTAGTTGTCGTTGCCCCAGATGATGCCCTTCTCATAGGCGTGGAAGGTGCGCGGGCGGTGGCCCGATGCCTTGGTCTTGTACGCCCAGTCGGCCGCCTGACGAATCTTCGCGATGGGAATGCCCGTGGCCTTGGAGCCGTCTTCGAGCGACATGCGATTGACCTTCATCGCGTCGTCGAAGCCTTTCGTGAACTTCGCGATGTAGTCCTTGTCGTGCCAGCCCTGGTCGACAACGTAGGTCAGCAGCGTGTTGAACAGCGCGGTGTCCGAACCGGGTTCGATGTCCAGGTGCAGCACGTTGTCCTTGCCGG
>JANOAM010000613.1:0-2707 GCA_031411215.1 Betaproteobacteria bacterium | reverse complement strand
TAAAAGCTCATCAGCAGGTCGAGGTGCAGCGTGTCCACCGACAGCGGTGCACCGGTGGCCGAGTCGCCGCTCAGCCAGCGCAAGGTCAGCGCGGTCTGGCGGCCCAGGCCCAGGCTGCCACCCAGCGAGTAGCCCTTGACGTCGGTGCCGCCACCGCGCAGGTCGCTGTCGGTGAAGGCGTCGGGCACGGCGTCACGTTGCAGCTTGCGGTAGCTCAGGAAAGCCTGCCACTTGCCCATCTCGTTGACGCTGACGTCACCCAGCGACGCGCGCAACTGCCAGCCCGTGGTTTCCGGCTTGACGGCGCTGCCCACACGGGCCGAGACCGCAGATTCTTTGTAGCCGACGTTGCGCACCACATCGCCCGTCAGCACCAGGTGCTTGGTGCCGAAGGTGAGCATGTCCACGCTGCCGGTCAGGTTGACCAGGTGGTAGTCGGCCGCCAGGGCCAGCAGCGGACGGCTGGCGTCGGACGAGATGTTGAAGTAGCTGTTGCCCTTCTGGGCAAATGCCGGCGCCGTGAAGTCGGTGGCCGACGAGCCCGCCGCATTGGCGCGGCCGGCCATGTTGGCGTAGTGGTAGTAGGCCAGGGCCACGCGGCCCGACACCAGGCCGCGGCCGGGCCATTCCATGCCGGCCTGCACACCGTAGAGCCACTTGTCCTTGGCCGTGAGTTCCACCTCCTGCACCGGCATGGCGGCCACGGTGAAGAGAGCGCGGCCCCAGGACCCGACCTGCGGTGTCCACTGCGCCGCCACACCGTCAAAGCCCAGCTCGTTGGCCCAGACCAGATCGGTGCCTACCCAGGGGTTGCCGAAACGGCCGAAGACAGCGTTGAAGCTGCCGGTGGGACGCCAGCGGATGTAGGCGCGGTCCAGGGTGGTGGTGAAGCGGTTGCCGTAGCTGCCCAGCGTCTGGTTGCTGGACAGCGGGTCGGTGCTGCTGCCCGTGGTCAGGCGCAGGCCGCCGCTGAATGCGTCGTCGGCGGTGACCGCGGCGCCCAGACGTGCGCGCACGCGCAGGCGCTGGCGGTCCACCGTGGTGTTGGCCAGGGTCAGGGCGCGGTTGCGGTTGGTGTCGGCAATGGACACCGCCGGGGCGTTGTCGGCGTCGAAGTTGTCGCCCTGGTAGCGGGTGCGCAAGTCGCCTTCCCAGCGCCAGCCGCGCACCCAGGCGGGCACGGCACCTGGGCCGGCCCAGCCATCCTTTGTGGCTTGCTGCGTGAGTTCGGCGCGCAACTCGTCCTTCAATTGCTGACGCACGAACTCCGGCACCAAGGCGACGCGCACGGTGGTGGGCGCAGACGCGGCACCAGCCGGTGCTGGCACGGCTGCTGTGGTGGCAGCCTGCGCCGGCTTTGCGGCCGGTGCGTCCAGTTCCTTCAGCAGTTCGTCGGCGCGGCTGCGGGTCAGGAGGCCCTGGTCCACCAGGAGGTTGATGAGTCGTGTGGTGGCGCTGCGCACACGCTCCACGTCGGGGTCAGCGGCCCGGGCGGCTGGTGCGCCCAGCAGGGCCAGGGTGCAGAGCAGCACAGGAAAAAGGGGACGCAGGTGCGTGGAATGGCGTGCAGGGCTTCGCATGGTGTGGGAACAAGGCAGACAGGGGCCGTCGGGTGTGGTCGTTCAGACGCGGTGGTTCAAGTTCGGCGGTTCAAGCGCGGCGGTTCAGACGCAGCTGCACCAGGCGCATGCTGGCGGGCGGTACTTCGCGCAGGGGCGCCATCTCGGCCAGCGTGGATTCGATGAGCTGGTCAATCTGCGGGTTGCCGGAGCCCGTGACAATGAGCGTGCGCTGCACACGGCCGTCGTCGCCCAGCCAGACCTTGACCACCACGCTGAACTCGTCCAGCGGCGCACGGCGGTTGCGCGCCAGCGCGTCGAAGAAGTTGCGCTGCATCAGGCCCGTGAAGTAGCGGCTGTTGCCGCCGCCACCCGTGGCACCGATGGTGGTGATGTCGCGGCCGCCTTTGTTGGCGGCCAGGCCGAAGCCGTCGGATCCCGCACCGGCTTCGGCGTCCACGCCCAGCGGTTTGTCGGCCGGCGCGGGATCGGCCGGCTTGTCGGGCACGGGTTCCGGCTTGGGCTGGTCGATCTTGACCTCTTCCTTGATCTTGGGCGGCTCGGGCTGTTTTTCCGGTGGCTTGGGTGGGGGCGGTGGCGGCTGCTTGAGGATCTCGATCTTCTGCACACCCGGTTTCTTGGGTCCGCCCTTGCCACCCAGGTTGCTGACGATCAACCAGGCCACGCCCGACATAAAGGCCAGGCCCAAAAGCACGGCCACGGCGCGGCCCAACCAGGCGGGCCGCCGGTGCGCGTCGGGCGCTGCACCGAAACCGAAGTCAACCGTGGTGTCGCCCGCGGCGGCCATGGGCACAGGCCTACTTCACCAGGCGCTGGGTCACCAGGCCCAGCTGCGTGATGTCCAGCCGGCCCATCAGGTCCAGCACGTCCACCACCTTTTCGTACTGCACCTTGGCGTCGCCCTTGATGACCACCGGGAAGTTCGGGTTCACGGCCTTGATCTGACGCAGCCGCTCTTCCAGTTCCACCAAGGTCACCGGGTAGGTGTCCAGGAAGATCTGGCCGTCGTCACGGATGGTCACGGCCTTGGTCTGCGGCTTGGCCAGGCTGGGCGCGGCGCTGGCCTTGGGCAGGTTGACCTTGATGCCCAGCACGCTGGCGGTGGTCATGATGATGAAGATCACCAG
>JANOAM010000612.1:0-3561 GCA_031411215.1 Betaproteobacteria bacterium | reverse complement strand
GGTAGCCGCGGACCTTGGCTTCGACCTCCGGCTGCACCTGCGCCAGGGCCAGGAAAGGCGCGGGGAAGACCAGCACGGCGCTGCCCAGCATGGCCAGCGCCAGCGACACCCACAGCGCCTGGTGCACCTGCCGGCCAGCGTCTTCAAAACGCCGGGCGCCGTACAGCTGCCCGACGATGGGCGACAGCGCCAGCACCACGCCGTTGAGGCCAATGAACACCGTGATGTAGGCCGCGCCGCCCACCGCCAGCGCGGCCAGGTCGGTGGGGCTGGCGCGTGACACCAGCAGCGTGTCCACGGTGGCAAAGGTCAGCACGGCCACCTGGCCTACCAGCACCGGCCAGGCCAGCGGCGCGATGCGGCGCACGCTGTTCAGAAGTGAAAGCAGACGCGAGCGCAGTCGCGCCTCAAGCGCCACGTTCAGACCTTGTCAGCCGAAGCCGAAGTCGAAGCAAAAGCCTCGGGCGCGGGGTGGTCGGCGCCGGTCGCCAGGTGCGCCCTTTCCGCATAGCGGTTGAAGCGCCAGGCCGTGGCTTCCTGCGTGATGCGGCGCCACACCACACGCTTCTGCGTGGGCGTGAAGGCGGGCCAGTGCTGCACCTCGTCAAACGTGCGGCCGCAGCCCTTGCAGACGGCGTCGCCTTGGCTGGTGGAGCAGATGGCGATGCAGGGCGCGTCCGGCGTGCTGTCGTACCAGCGCAGCCAGGCGTTGCGGGCCTTGGGCGGCATGGACCGTTCGTCGCACAGCGGCTCGCGGTGGTAGACCATCAGCGCGTAGACCTCGGCCAGCACCCGCACTTCGGCGCAGGCGGTGATGCCGTCCGGCGAAGGCGACCGATCGCGCCACCAGTTGATGGCGGCTTCGATGTCGGTGATGTGGATGCCGGTGGCGGCGCTGTCGCTCATGGGGGCGTGGAGTGTAGCCACAGCCCCTTTGCCGGTCGCAGGCCAGGGGAACCGTCCGAAGGTTCAGGCCGGCGCGTACCCTGCTTCGGTCAGTTGCGCCACCAGCGCTTCGCGCGAGGCGCTGGACTGCACCTGCACCTGGTGCGTGGGCAGGTCGGTTTTCACGTCGGCTTGCGGGTCGGCCGTCTTCACGGCTTCGGTGATGGCGCGCACGCAGTGGCCGCAGGACATGTTGGGGATCTGGAATTGGTACATGATGGGGTATGCAGTTTGGACAGTGCCCACACTGTGCCACCAAGTTGCCTGGCCTTGCGGCATGGCCCTAGAGTCGTCTGTTCCCGGCTTGATGCCGCGCAATCCAGCCCCATGTTCTCTTGATGACCACCGCCGCCACTGCCCTCCTGACCTGGCCCGTGCAAGGCATGACCTGCGCGTCCTGCGCCACCCGCGTGGAAAAGGCCGCCCGTGCGGTGCCGGGTGTGGCCGATGCCAACGTCAACCTGGCGACAGACTCATTGGCAGTCACGCCCGCCGCGGGCTTTGACGCCGCCATCTTGCGCCAGGCGGTGGAGCGCGCCGGCTACACCATGCCCACGACGACTCTGCAGCTGGACGTGCAGGACATGACCTGCGCGTCCTGCGTGGGCCGTGTGGAAAAGGCGCTGCAGAAAATGCCTGGTGTGCTGAGCGCCAGCGTCAACCTGGCGACCGAAACCGCCAGCGTCACGATGGCCGGTGCGGGTGACTTTGCAGCACTGGCCGCGGCCGTGCGCAAGGCCGGCTATGGCGTGCGCGCCCAGGCTGACTCCAATGCCGCGACACCGGCCGGCCCGTGGCTCAGCGAAGGCCGCCGCGTGGTGTTGGCCGCGCTGCTGTCCGCACCGCTGGTGCTGCCGATGTTGGCCACCCCCTTTGCTGCTGAAGGCACGCACCTGATGCTGCCGCCGCTGTGGCAATGGCTGCTGGCCACGCCCGTGCAGTTCTGGTTGGGCGCGCGCTTCTACAAGGCCGGCTGGGGCGCCGTGCGCGCGGGCGCCGGCAACATGGACCTGCTGGTGTCGCTGGGCACCACGGCCGCCTACGGACTGAGCGTCTACATGCTGTGGGTGCATGGACTGCACCATGCGTCGGAGTTGTACTTCGAAGGCTCGGCCGTGGTCATCACCCTGGTGCTGCTGGGCAAGTGGCTGGAAGCGCGGGCCCGCCGGCAGACCACCGAGGCCATCCGTGCGCTGCAGGCCCTGCGGCCCGACACCGCACGTGTGCGGCGTGACGGAGCAGATACCGACCTGCCGCTGGCCGAGGTGCAAGCCGGCGACCTGGTGGTGGTGCGCCCTGGCGAGCGCCTGCCCGTGGACGGCACGGTGGTGGAAGGCGACAGCCAGGTCGATGAATCGCTGATCACCGGCGAAAGCCTGCCCGTGGCGCGCAGCGTGGGTGACCGTGTCACCGGCGGCGCCGTCAACGGCGAAGGCCTGTTGCTGGTGCAGGCCACCACGCTGGGTGCGGAGAGTGTGCTGTCGCGCATTGTGCGGCTGGTGGAAACGGCGCAGGGGCAAAAGGCGCCCATCCAGCGCCTGGTGGACCAGGTCAGCGCGGTGTTTGTGCCGGTGGTGCTGGTGGTGGCGCTGGTCGCGCTGCTGGGCTGGGGGCTGGGCATGAACGACTGGCACGCCGCCGTGCTGCATGCCGTGGCGGTGCTGGTGATCGCCTGCCCTTGTGCGCTGGGCCTGGCCACGCCGGCCGCCATCATGGCCGGCACAGGCGTGGCGGCGCAGCGCGGTGTGTTGATCAAGGACGCGCAGGCGCTGGAACTGGCGCATGGCATCCAGGTCGTGGCCTGGGACAAGACCGGCACGCTCACGGTCGGCAAGCCCAGGCTGGTGGACGCGGGTGCGCTGGGCGGCACGCGCGACGCGCTGCTGGCACATGCGGCGGCACTGCAGACGGGCAGCACACACCCGCTGGCCTTGGCGGTGCTGGACGCCGTGGACGCCAAACAGGGCCAGACCCTGCCCACCGCGCAGGACCTGCGCGCCGTGCCGGGCCGGGGCGTGTCCGGTGTCATCGCGGGTGAGGAATGGCGCCTGGGCAGCGCCCGCTGGATGCAGGAGAGCACGCTGGACCTGTCCACCTGCGCGGCGCAAGTCACTGCCCTGCAAACCCAGGGCAACACCGTCAGCTACCTGGCGCGCATGGGCTCGTCCCCTGCGCTCGTCGGCTGGCTCGCATTTGGCGACAGCGCCAAGCCCGGGGCGGCCGCGGCCATTGCGCGCCTTGCGGCCATGGGCGTGCGATCGGTGCTGGTCAGCGGTGACAACGCCGGCGCGGCGCGCCACCTGGGCGAACAGCTGGGCATGGCCGACATCCGCGCCGAAGTGCTGCCCGCGGACAAGGCGCGCATCGTCGGTGAGTTGAAGGCTGGCGGCACCTGTGTCGCGATGGTCGGCGACGGCATCAACGACGCACCCGCATTGGCCGCCGCCGACGTGGGCATCGCCATGGGCACGGGCACGGACGTGGCCATGCACGCCGCCGGCATCACGCTGATGCGCGGCGACCCGGGCCTGGTGGCCGACGCCATCGACATCAGCCGCCGCACCCACAGCAAGATCCGCCAGAACCTGTTCTGGGCCTTTGTCTTCAACGCCATCG
>JANOAM010000611.1:0-9990 GCA_031411215.1 Betaproteobacteria bacterium | reverse complement strand
GGCCGTCCGCCAGCGGCCCGGCGAGCCGGATCCGCGGCGGGAAGCTTGGTCAAGCGCTACGGCTCAGCCTTGACTTCAGCGCCCCGCCGATGATGACCAGGCCGGGGATCAGGATCATCGCCCAGATGATGTTCGACAGGTTCTGCTTCACCCAGGGCACGTTGCCGAACAGGTAGCCGGCCAGGGTCAGGCTGCAGACCCACAGCGCGCCGCCGCTCACGTCAAACAGCGTGAATTTGCTGCGCGTCATCTGCGCCACGCCGGCCACGAAGGGCGCAAAGGTGCGCAGGAACGGCATGAAGCGCGCCAGCACGATGGTGATGCCGCCGTACTGTTCGTAGAAGGCGTGCATGCGGTCGAAGGCGTCGCGGTTGAACCAGCGGCTCTTCTCCCAGCTGAAGACACGCGGGCCGATGTGGCGGCCTATTGCGTAGTTGGTCTGGTTGCCCAGCACCGCGGCGGCGGTGAGCAGCGCCATCGACAGCGGCAGGTTCATCAGCCCCACACCGCACAGCGCACCCACCACGAAGAGCAGGCTGTCACCTGGCAGGAAGGGCATGACCACCACGCCGGTCTCGACGAAGATGATCAGGAACAGCAGCGCGTAGACCCAGCCGCCGTAGGCGGTGACAAAGTCCGAGAGGTGGCGGTCGACGTGCAGGATGAAGTCGAGTGCGAAGGTCAGCAGGTCCATGGGGCAGGGATTGTCGGGCCCACGGACTTCAGGCCTTTGACACCGCGGCTTCCATCTCCAACTCGTCTTCCAGGACATCCGGCAGGAAACCGCCGCTCTGGTGCGCCCACAGCTTGGCGTAGTGGCCGTTCAAGGCCAGCAGTTCGGCATGGGTGCCGGTCTCCACGATTCGCCCCTGCTCCAGCACGATCAGCCGGTCCATGCGCGCGATGGTGGACAACCGGTGCGCGATGGCGATCACCGTCTTGCCTTCCATCAGGCCCAGCAACTGGCTCTGGATGGCGAGTTCCACCTCGCTGTCCAGCGCCGAGGTGGCTTCGTCCAGCACCAGGATGGGCGCGTCCTTCAGCACCACGCGTGCGATGGCAATGCGCTGGCGCTGGCCGCCGGACAGCTTGACTCCACGCTCGCCCACCTGGGCTTCGTAGCCGGTACGGCCCTTCCAGTCCTGCAGGCCCCGGATGAACTCGTGGGCCTGGGCTTTTTCGGCCGCAGCTTCGATCTCTTCCAGCGTCGCGCCACTGCGGCCGTAGCCGATATTGGCGGCGATGGACCGGTGCAAGAGGCTGGTGTCCTGCGTCACCATGCCGATGGCCGAACGCAGGCTTTCCTGCGTCACTTCACGGATGTCGTGGCCGTCGATGCGGATGCTGCCCTGCTCCAGGTCGTGGAAACGCAGCAGCAGGTTGACCAGCGTGCTCTTGCCCGCGCCACTGCGGCCGATCAGGCCCACCCGTTCGCCGGGGCGGATGCTCAGGTTCAAGTCGTCCAGCACCTTCTTGCCGTCGTTGCGGCCATAGGTGAAGGTGACGTGTTCGAAGCGGATCTCACCTTGCCGCACATCCAGTTCACGCGCGTCCGGCTTGTCGTCCATGGCATGCGGCACGGCGATGGTCTGCATGCCTTCCTGCACCACGCCCACGTTCTCGAAGATGCCGGTGACTTCCCAGCTCACGAAGCCCGCCACGTTGGAAATGGACCAGGCCAGCGGCAGCGCGGTGGCCACCGTGCCAGCGTCGATCAGCCCCTGGCCCCACAGCGTGATGCCGATGCCCGCCGTGCCCACCAGCAGCGCCGCGTTCAGCGCCGACAGCGTGGTCATGAACTGCGTGATCAGCCGCATGTGCGCGGCGATGGCGCCGGCGTGTTCGTCGATCACTTCGCGCACATAGGCGTCCTCGTCGCGCGCCCGCGCGAACAGCTTCACCGTGAGGATGTTGGTGTAGCTGTCGACCACACGTCCCATGACCTGGCTGCGCAGTTCGCTGCTGGTCTTGGCCAGGTCGCGCATCTTGGGCACAAAGTAGCGCAGGAAGATCATGTAGCCCGCGAACCACAGCACCGTGGGCAGGGCCAGGCGCCAGTCGGCAATGGCCATCAGGACCAGCGCCGACAGGCCGTAGACCACGATGTACCAGACGGCGCGTATGCAGCTGACCACGCTCTCACGCACGGCGTTGCTGGTCTGCATGACGCGGTTGGCAATGCGGCCGGCAAAGTCGTTCTGGAAGAAGGGCCAGCTCTGGCGCACCACGTGCCAGTGGCTCTGCCAGCGGATCAGGCTGGTGACACCCGGTACCACGGCGTTGTTGCGCACCAGGCTGTCCATCAGCAGCGCCAGCGGGCGGCCCAGCATCACCAGCAGGGCCATGGCGATGAGTGCGGGCAGCGACTGGGCCAGCGCGGCGGCGCGGTCGGGCGACTCCATCAGCCGCACCAGCTTGCCGATGAAGACAGGGATCAGCGTGTCGATCATCGCCACCACCAGACCGGTGACGAACATGGCGCCGAAGAGGTGGCGCGACTGGCGCACGAAGTGCCAGTAGAAGGCGATCAGGCCTTGCGGCGGCGCGCTGCCGGGCAGCGCCGTGGGGCGGATGCGGGATTCGAAGAATGCAAACATGGGCGATTGTCTCCGGCCGCCGCAGCTGCGTGAGTTGAGGGGCTTCCACCCGAAGAGCTATGCCGCAATCGAAGGTGTGCGACGCTTGGCGTCTTTGACTGCTTTTCGCACCCGCCCACGATGGACCAGCTCCGTGCCATGAAAGTCTTTGCCAAGGTGGTGGACGAGGGCGCCTTCGCCCGGGCCGCCCGCGCCCTGGACATGGCGCCGCCGGTGGTGACGCGCATGGTCGCGGAGCTCGAAGCCCATCTTGGCGCGCGGCTGCTCAACCGCAACACACGCAGCCTGGCGCTGACCGAAACCGGCGAGCAGTACCTGGACAAGGTGCGGCAGATCCTGCTGGAGGTGGAAGAGTCGGAAGCCCTGGCCAGCGAGTCGACCAAGGTCCCGCGCGGTCACGTGCGCGTGTTGTGCCCACCGGCCATCGCCGTGCACCAGCTGGCCAAGCACCTGCCGCGCTTCCAGGCGGCCTACCCGCAGGTGACGCTGGAACTGGTGTCACCCGGACCCGTGGATTCAGTCAGCGACGGGCACGACATCACCATCTTCGCCAGCCGTGACGCGCCGGACGGAGACTTCATTGCCAAGCGTCTGGCGCGTGCCGAGGTGGTGGTCTGCGCTTCACCCGAATACCTGGACCGTCGTGGCCGCCCGAATCACCCCAGCGAGCTGGTCAAGCACGAAGCCATCATTCCGCCGCTGGGCTCGCTGTTGCGGGGCTTGAGCTTCGTCAGCGGCGGTGTGCCTGGCGAGCCCGGCTTCGAGACTTTCACATTGCCCGCCACGCGCCACCCGGCGCTGGCCACCACGCACATCGACACCATGTACGCCGCAGCGCTGGCGGGGCTGGGCATCGCGGGCCTGCCCAGCTACGTGATCGAGGACGCGCTGCTGGAACACGCGCTGGAACGCGTGCTGCCGCACTGGCGCATGTTCCACGTGACGCTGTGGGCAGGCATGCCCAGCCGACGCCACCTGCCCGCGCGCACGCGCGTGGTGCTGGACTTCCTGCTGGAGATCTTCGGTGGCGAGGACCGCGACCCCTGGCTGGCCGCCGCGGGCTGCGAAACGACGCGCAGTTAGAAGGTGAAGCCCTGCGCCACCGCGGCGCCGGACATCGGCTCCAGGATGGAC
The DNA here is from genome assembly GCA_031411215.1 of Betaproteobacteria bacterium. Lineage (GTDB taxonomy): Bacteria > Pseudomonadota > Gammaproteobacteria > Burkholderiales > Burkholderiaceae_C > Rubrivivax. Next base: position 6,259 of record JANOAM010000611.1, on the reverse strand, counting down.
AGCAGCGGCCCCAGCGGCCGGTAGCGCAGCGCCACCTTGGTGGCGTAGGCAAAGAAACGCGGCAGGTCCTGGGCGTAGTGGGCCTTGCCGTCGCGGTGCTTCAGGCGGCAGAAGATGCCCAGCACCTTCAGATGGCGCTGCAGGCCCATCCACTCCAGCGCGCGCCAGTGCTCGCCAAAGTCGCTGTCCACCGGCAAGCCTGCCTTGCGCGACATTTCCCAGGCGCGCACGGCCCAGTCGATCTCCTGGTGTTCAGGCCAGGAGATGAAGGCGTCCCGCAGCAATGAAGCCATGTCGTAGGTGATGGGGCCACGCACCGCGTCCTGGAAGTCCAGGATGCCGGGGTTGGATTGGCCTTTGCTTTCGACATCCCGCATGACCATCAGATTGCGTGGCATCCAGTCGGCGTGCACCGCCACCTGGGGCTGGGCCAGGGCGCTGGCCACCAGCTTCTGGCAGATGGATTCCCAGGCTTTGCTCTGCTTGTCGGTCCAGTTGATGCCGAACTCGCGTTGCACGCACCAGGTGGGGAAGAGATCCAGCTCGCGGCGCAGCAGGGCTTCGTCGAAAGGCGGCAAGCTGTCGCCAGGGACACGTTGCTGGAACTGCACCAAGGTCAAAGAGGCGTCGCGCATCAGCCGGTTCGCCTCGGATTCGGTGGCGCCGCGCAACGCGTCCAGATACAACGTCTCGCCGAGGTCACTCAGCAGCAGGAATCCTTGTTCGGCGTCCGCTTCCAGCACGCGTGCGGCGTTCAGGCCGGCGGCTTGCAGCAGGCCCGCCACGTGGACAAAGGGTCGCACGTCTTCCTCTGGCGGTGGGGCGTCCATGACGATCAGCGTGTGGTCGCCCGCCTGCACACGCAGATAGCGGCGGAAGCTGGCATCGGCGGACGCCGGCTGCAAGGTCCGCGCGTCCAACGAATGGCGCGGCGCAATGGCTTCGAACCAGCGTTCGAAGGCGGCTTGGCGGGCCGTGCCGGCCCAGATCACAGGCGGCGACACAGTCAACGGCAGGCCCTCATGGATAATCGATTCTACAAATCCGCCCTAGGCGAACTGCCGTACCCAGCGCCGCACCCAGTCCCTTCTTGCACCGCATGCGAATCCCCCTGCTGGCCCTGGTGGCCGCCCTGGGTGGCCTGGGCGCCCACGGTGCCCACGGCCAGACGGTGGAACCGGCGGCACCCCAGGCAGCTGCCGCCCCGGCCTCCGCAGCTTCTGCGGCCCCCCTGCAGAGCAGTCCGCGCCTGATGCCCTTGCCGCGAGGTGACGCCGCGCGCCGCCTGCCCATCGTGCTGCAGGCGCAGAAGATCACCACCCAGCCCGACCTGCAGACCGTGGCCGAAGGCGACGTGGAGTTCCGCCGCGGCGGCCTGGTGATCCAGGCCGACCGCCTGTCCTACGACACCCCCGCCGACCTGGCGCGCGCCCAGGGGCATGTGAAGGTCAGCCGGGAGGGCGCGGTCTACAGCGGGCCGGAACTCGAAGTCAGCGTGCAGCGCTTTGAAGGTTTCTTCCTGCGGCCGGAGTTCGAGTTCCTGTCCCTGGGCGCCGGTGGCAGCGCGCAGAAGCTGGAATTCCTGGGCAACAGCCGCACGCGTGCCACGCAAGCGCTCTACACCAGCTGCCCGCGTGACAGTGACGGTACCGAGCCGGCCTGGGTGCTGCGCACCGACCGCGTCACCATCGACCTGGACGCCAATGAAGGCATTGCCGAAGGCGCCGTGCTGCGCTTCCTGGGCACGCCCATCCTGGCCATGCCCACGCTCAGCTTCCCGCTGGGTGACGCGCGCAAGTCGGGCTGGCTGCCGCCGTCCATGGACACTGACAACCGCAGCGGTCTGATGCTGTCGGTGCCCTACTACTGGAACATCGCGCCCAACCGCGACGCCACGGTGGCGCCGCGCATCATCACGCGGCGTGGTTTCGGGCTCGACACCGAATTCCGCTACCTGGAGCCCAGCCTGGACGGCAGCTTGCGCCTGGATTGGCTGCCGCACGACCGTGTCTTCGGCCGCTCGCGCAACGCGGTGGTGTGGAGCCATGATGGGCAGTTGCCGGCGGGCTTTCGTTACGACGCCCATGTGGCGCGTGTGTCCGACCCCGACTGGTGGAAGGACTTCCCCGACGCCAGCCGCAGCATCACCGCGCGCCTGCTGCCGGTGCGCCTGGGTGTGCGGCGGCCGCTGACCTTGCTGTTGGGCGAAAGCAAAGGCGAAGGCGAGTTCTATGCGCGGCTGACCAAGTGGCAGGTGCTGCAGGCCAGTGACTCGGTGATCGCCGCGCCCTACGAACGGGTACCGCAGGTCGGTGCGCGCATGGCCGGTGGCCTGGGTTGGGGATTTGAATATGCCGGCGAGACCGAATTCAACCGCTTCACGCTGCCCGGCGACCAGGCCAGCACGGTCAGCGCATCAGCCACCGTCGCGACGCGCGCCACGGGCGACCGCTGGCATCTGCTGGGCGCCTTGAGCCGGCCCTGGCGCGAGCCGGGTTGGTGGGTGGTGCCCAAGATCGCGGTCAACGCGGCGGCCTACGACAACACGGCTTTGTCGCCAAGCTCGCTGGTGCGGGCATCACGCGTGATCCCCAGCTTCAGCCTGGACACCGGCATCGAGCTGGAACGCAGCACCGAAGCCTTCGGCCGCCGCCTGCACCAGACCCTGGAGCCGCGCTTCCTGTACGTCAACACGCCCTACCGGCTGCAGAGCAACCTGCCCAACTACGACTCGGCGGCCAAGGACTTCAACTTCGTTTCGCTGTTCAGCGACAACGCCTTTTCGGGCGTGGACCGGGTGAGCGATTCGCACCAGCTCACCGCCGGTTTCACCACCCGGCTGGTGGACGCGCAAAGCGGCGCCGAAGCCCTGCGCGTGGGCCTGGTGCAGCGCATGCTGTTTCGTACCCAGCGTGTCACGGCTCAGGCCGACGGCACACCCGACGGTGACCCATTGACGCAGCGCTTTTCCGACGCGCTGCTGGTGGGCTCCACCAGCGTGCTGCCCGGCTGGACGCTGGACGGCGCGGTGCAGTACAGCACCGACCTGCAGCGTTCCATCCGGTCTGTCGTCGGCGCGCGCTATTCGCCCGGCCCGTTCCGCACGGTCAGCACCACCTACCGCCTGGCCCGTGGCCTGTCGGAACAGCTGGAAGTGGGCTGGCAGTGGCCCATCCTGGGCGAGCCCTATGCCGGGCGCCGGGCCTCGTCGCTGCAGAACCTGTCGTCAAACACCTGCAGCGGCACCTGGTACACGGTGGGCCGCTTCAACTACAGCATGAAGGACAGGCGCCTGACCGATTCCGTGCTGGGCCTGGAATACGACGCGGGCTGCTGGATAGGCCGTTTTGTCGCCCAGCAGGTGTCCACCGGCCAGAGCCAGGCGACCACGCGGCTGTCGCTGCAGCTGGAGCTGGTGGGGCTGTCGCGGATCGGGTCCAACCCGCTGAAGGTCTTGAAGGACAATATCCCCGGTTACCGCCTGCTGCGCGACGAGCGTACGCAAGGCTCCTCGCCGGACGCTGACCGGCCCTGAAGACTTCTCTCCCGTTCTCGTTTCCATTCTCATGACTGCACGTTTGCGCTTTGCACGGACTCCCCTGCGGGCTTTGCTGCCGCTGCTGGTTTGCACCAGTCTTGTGGCGGCGGAGTCCCGCGCGCCGCTGAACGGCGACTACATCGCTGTGGTCGTCAACCAGGAACTGGTTACCGCGGGCGAGGTGGAATCGCGCATCCAGCGCGCCCAGGCCGAGGCCAGCCGTTCCGGCGTCAAGCTGCCGGCCGACGCCGAACTGCGCCGCCAGGCGCTGGACACGCTGATCGACGAACGCGCCATCGTCACCGCCGCGCGCGACAGCGGCATGAAGGTCGACGAATTTGAAGTTGACCGTGCGGTTCAGAACATCGCGCAACAGAACCAGCTGACGCTGGACGTGCTGCGTGACCGGCTGCGTGCCGAGGGCATGGACTACGGGCGCTTTCGCGCCAACCTGCGCGACCAGATCATGATCGAGCGCCTGCGCGAACGCGAGGTCTACCAGCGCATCAAGATCAGCGACGAAGAGGTCGATCGTTTCCTGGCCGAGCGCCGCAGTGCCGCGCAGGCCGACGCCGAGACCAACATCGCGCAGATCCTGGTCACCGTGGCCGAAGGCCTGTCCCCCACCGCACTGGCCGCGCGCCGCAAGATCGCCGAAGACGCGCTGGCCCGGGTGCGCGGTGGCGAAGATTTCGCCAAGGTGGCGGCGGAATTGTCCGAGGACGCCAACCGTGCCAAGGGGGGCGAGATCGGCATGAAGCCGGCGTCCCGTCTCCCGGACCTTTTCGTGGACGCGGTGAAGGGTCTCAAGACGGGCCAGATCGCGTCCGAATTGGTCCGCTCCGGCGCCGGCTTCCATGTGCTGAAGCTGGTGGCGCGCAAGGACGTGAACGGCGGCAGCGTGACGCAGACGCGTGCGCGCCATGTCCTGCTGCGCACGTCGCCCCAGCTCAATGCGCAGACCGCGGCACGCCGCTTGTCGGAGTACCGCAAGCAAATCGAGAGTGGTGGCAAGACCTTCGAGGACATTGCGCGCCAGTACAGCGAAGACGGCAGTGCAGCCAGCGGCGGTGACCTGGGCTGGGCCGCGCCGGGTGTCATGGTCCCGGAATTCGAGCAGGCCATGAACGAGCTGAGCCTGGGCGGCATGTCGGAGCCGGTAACTTCACGCTTCGGCGTGCACCTGATCCAGGTGCTGGAACGCCGCGAAGTGGCGCAGGAACCCAAGCAGCAACGCGAGCAGGCGCGCAACGTGCTGCGCGAGCAGAAGTTCGACCAGGCCTACCTGGACTGGACCAAGGAACTGCGGTCACGCGCCTACGTCGAGTACCGCGAGCCGCCGCAGTGAACCACGCCGGCGGTCACGCTTGAGCGGACACGTCGCCAGAAAGCGCTTCGGCCAGCATTTCCTGGTCGACACCACCGTCATCGACGGCATCGTGCGGGCCATCAACCCGCGGCCCGGTCAGGCCGTGGTGGAGATCGGCCCTGGTCTGGGTGCCCTGACGCAGCCACTGCTGGAGCGAACCGGCGCGCTGACCGTGATTGAGTTGGACCGCGACCTGGCCGCCCGCCTGCGCAAGCAGCCGCTGCTGCAGGTGGTGGAGTCCGACGTGCTGAAGGTGGACTTCGCCGCATTGCCACGCCCTGCCGGCCAGAAGCTGCGGGTGGTGGGCAACCTGCCCTACAACATCTCCACGCCCATTCTGTTTCACCTGCTGCCCTTTGCCGGCCAGGTGCAGGACCAGCATTTCATGCTGCAGAAGGAAGTGGTGGACCGCATGGCGGCCAGCCCCGGCAACAAGGACTACGGGCGCCTGTCGGTGATGCTGCAGTGGCGCTACCGCATCGAGGACGTGCTGTTCGTGCCACCCGACGCCTTTGACCCGCCACCCCGCGTCGACTCGGCCGTGGTGCGCATGGAGCCGCTACCCGAAGACCCGACGGTGGACGTGGCGCGCTTGAGCGAGCTGGTGCAGGTCGCGTTTTCGCAGCGCCGCAAGATCCTGCGCCATACCCTGGGGCGCTGGCTGGATCAGCAGGGCATCGGCGTGCCCTGCGACCTGCAGCGCCGGGCCGAGGAAGTGCCGGTGGCCGAGTACCTGGCCCTGGCGCGCCTGCCGGCCCAAAAGCCGACGTAGAAAACAACAAGGGCTCCCGTTGTGGGGAGCCCTTGCCTCGTCGGCGCGGTCAGTGCAGCGTCAAGCTGCGTTCAACCAGGCCGCGGTGTCGAAGGCACTGCTCATCATCGGCATGTTCATGCCGAAGTTGGGGTTGGTGCCGTTCTTGGGCACCACCTTGGCGGCCGGTTTGACGGCTGCGGTGGTGGTGGTAGCTGCTGCAGTGGGGGCCACTTCCGTCGCCCGCTCCCATGACCCTGTTTCTTGGGAGCGGGCTACTGAAAAGAATAGAAGCACCTGAACGGTATTCGTCGTTCTCCCCAGAATTCCGCTGCGTCCCGGAACACTTCCAGCAACTGCTCACGCGCCTCGCGGTCAAAGCGCGGGTTGTCGGGCAACTGCTCCAGTACCACCACGAAGCCTGGCTGCGAGCCGGACTTGTGGACGAGGTCGGTCATGCAGTCGCACAAGGCGTCCAGGTTCTTGCCGAAATGCGCCGGGAACAAAAACGCCTGCGCTATGCCGTCGAGCACGTCCTGCTTGGACTGCGCCTCCGACAAGTTGGCGTAAAGGAAATGCTGGCCCGCTTCTTGGGCGGCCT
>JANOAM010000610.1:0-1560 GCA_031411215.1 Betaproteobacteria bacterium | reverse complement strand
GATGCCGAAGCGCGACAGCGTGTAGTGCAGCAGGTTGTGGCTGCCGCCGTACAGCGCACTGCTGGCCACGATGTGCGCGCCAGCCCCGGCGATGGTGCAGATGGCGAGGTGCAATGCCGCCTGCCCGCTGGCCGTGGCGATGGCGCCGGTGCCGCCTTCCAGCGCGGCGATGCGCTCTTCCAGCACCGCGTTGGTGGGGTTGCTGATGCGGCTGTAGACGTGGCCCGGGCGTTCCAGGTTGAACAGGCTGGCGGCGTGCTCGCTGTTCTGGAACACAAAGCTGGTGCTCAAGTGGATGGGCACGGCCCGCGCGCCGGTGGCCGGGTCGGGCGCGGCGCCTGCATGCAGCGCCAAGGTGTCGAAGCCAGGGTCGGAAGCGCCTGCCATAGGGGGCCCGCATGCAGTCGAAACGCCGGCATTGTGGGCTATATTGGGCTGGTCTCCACTGGCTTGCGCGGCCCCAGCTGCGCAGCACAAAACGGCAAACGCACCGCCATGAAAGTCACCGACATCCTGCGCGTCAAGGGCAGCACGCTCTACACCGTGCATCCCGACATGCTGCTGGCCGAAGCCACCAAGACCATGGCCGACCTGGACATGGGTTCGCTGGTGGTCATGGAGCATGGCGACCTGGTGGGCATGCTCACTTTCCGCGAAGTGATCCAGGCCGTGGTGGCCAATGGTGGCGCCATCGGCACGCGCCTGGTGCGTGGTGTCATGGACGACGCGCCGCTGACCTGCACGCCGGAAACGGAAATCGACGAAGTCCGCCGCATGATGCTGATGCGCCATGCACGCTACATGCCGGTGCTGGACCGCCGCACGCTGATGGGCGTGATCTCGTTCTACGACGTGGCCAAGACGGTGGTCGACGCGCAGGACTTCGAGAACCGCATGCTCAAGGCCTACATCCGCGACTGGCCTGCCGACCAGGGCGACGCCAGCGAATCCGCGCGTGGCGGCTGAGCCGCCGCAGCCCAGACCGCCGGCCTCTTAGAATCTGCAGCTCTTGCGGGACGTGGTGTCCTGCACCCCAAGGCCATGTCCGGCAGCACCTTCGGCGAACTCTTCCGCGTCACCAACTTCGGCGAAAGCCACGGGCCGGCCATTGGCTGCGTGATCGACGGCTGCCCGCCCGGCATGGCGCTGGACGAAGCCGACATCCAGTTCGAACTGGACCGCCGCCGCCCCGGCACCAGCCGCCACGTGACCCAGCGCAACGAGCCCGATTCGGTGGAGATCCTGTCGGGTCTGTACGAAGGCAAGACCACGGGTACGCCCATCGCCTTGCTGATCCGCAACACGGACCACCGCAGCAAGGACTACGGCAACCTCCTGGACACCTTCCGACCAGGCCATGCCGACTACACCTACTGGCGCAAGTACGGCCTGCGCGACCCGCGCGGTGGTGGCCGTTCTTCAGCGCGTCTGTCGGCGCCCACGGTGGCAGCGGGTGCGGTGGCGCGCAAGTGGCTGCTACAGCAGTTCGGCACCACGTTCACCGGTTGGATGAGCGCGGTGGGCGAGATCGACATTCCCTTCGACGACGTGAGCCAGATC
>JANOAM010000609.1:0-6027 GCA_031411215.1 Betaproteobacteria bacterium | reverse complement strand
GTTCAGCAGCCGCGCGGCCGGCGACGCCATGGCCGTCACCATCTGGGGCAGCAGCAGCAGCTGGACGCTGACCGCGCTGCCGCTGTTCGTCTGGATGGGCGAGATCCTCTTCCGCACGCGGTTGTCGCAAGACATGTTCCGTGGCCTGGCGCCGTGGATGCAGTCGCTGCCCGGCCGGCTGCTGCACGTCAATGTCGTGGGCTGCGCCATCTTCGCGGCGGTGTCCGGCAGCAGCGCCGCCACCTGCGCCACCATCGGCAAGATGAGCCTGCCGGAGCTGAAAAAGCGCGGTTACCCGGACGGCATCAGCGTCGGATCACTGGCCGGTGCGGGCACGCTGGGCCTGTTGATCCCGCCGTCCATCATCATGATCGTCTACGGCGTCAGCGCCGACGTGTCGATCGCGCAGCTGTTCATCGCCGGTGTGCTGCCGGGCATCATGCTGGCGCTGCTGTTCAGCGGCTACCTGGTCTATTGGGCGCTGCGCAACCCGACGCTGGTGCCGCCGGCCGACGCACGCCTGCCCTTCGCTGCCAAGCTGCGCGAATCGCGCTACCTGATCCCCGTGGTCTTGCTGATCATCGCCGTGCTGGGCAGCATCTACAGCGGCATTGCCACCGCCACAGAAGCGGCCGCTGTCGGCGTGCTGGGCTCGCTGGTCATCAGCACGCTGCAAGGCTCCATGAGCTGGCCGACTTTCAGGGACAGCCTGCTGGGGGGCGTGCGCCTCTATTGCATGATTGCGCTGATCCTGGCCGGCGCCGCTTTCCTGACCCTGGCCATGGGCTACATCGGCCTGCCGCGCCACCTGGCGGAGTGGATCGCCACGCTGGGCCTGAGCCAGTGGCAGCTGCTGGCGGTGCTGCTGGTGTTCTACGTGATCCTGGGCTGCTTCCTGGACGGCATCAGCATGGTGGTGCTGACCATGGGCGTCATCATGCCCACAGTGCAGAAGGCCGGCATTGACCCGCTGTGGTTCGGCATCTTCATCGTGCTGGTGGTGGAAATGGCGCAGATCACGCCGCCCGTGGGCTTCAACCTCTTCGTGCTGCAGGGCATGACGGGGCGTGAGATCGGCTGGATCGCCAAGGTGACGCTGCCCTTCTTCTTCCTGATGATCGCGGCTGTGACCTTGATCTACGTCTTCCCGCAGATCGTCACCTTCCTGCCGCTGCAGATGCGCGCCGCCGGGATCTAGCGCGGTTCAGTTGGGGGGCTTTTAGGGCCCATTTCCGGCCGCTGCGCGCACAGCGACCTTTCTACGATGGGTGCAGCCCGGGGACCGTGTCCACCCCGGGCCACGCACCCATGCTGATCGACCCCAAGGAAACCAGCCAGATCGCTGTTGCTGCGGCCGCCGCCGCGCCGGCCGCGCCCGCGCGCCCGCAGAAGCTGCGCCTGGGCGACGTGCTGCTGCAACAGAAGCTGGTCACCGCCGAACAGTTGACCCTGGCGCTGGAGCAGCAGCGCGGCACCGGCCGTCGCCTGGGCCGCCTGCTGATGGAAGCCGGCGTGGTCACCGAAGAAATGGTGGTGCACGGCCTGGCGCGCCAGCTGCGCGTACCGGCCGTCAACCTGAAGAGCTTCCCGCTGAAGAGCGACACGGTGCGCCTGCTGTCCGAGTCCCCTGCGCGGCGCCACCGTGCCATCGTGCTGGAAGACAAGGGCGAACACCTGCTGGTGGGCTTTGCCGACCCGCTGGACCTGGTGGCCTACGACGAGCTCACGCGGCTGCTGAAGCGCCCCGTGCGCATGGCCGTGGTCCCGGAAAGCCAGCTGTCCACCGCGCTGGACCGTCACTACCGCCGCACCGAAGAAATCTCCGGCCTGGCCCGGGCGCTGGAACAGGACGTCGCCGACACGGTGGACTTCGGCGCGCTGGAAGCCAGCGTCGGCCAGGAAGGCGCGCCGGTGGTGCGCCTGCTGCAAAGCGTGTTTGAAGACGCGCTGCAGGTGGGCGCTTCTGACGTGCACCTGGAACCGCAGGAGGCGGGCCTGCTGATCCGCAGCCGCATCGACGGTGTGCTGCAGACGCAGACCACGGCCGACAAGCGCATTGCCGCCGCGCTGGCCCAGCGCCTGAAGCTGATGGCCGGCCTGGACATTTCTGAGAAGCGCCTGCCGCAGGACGGCCGCTTTTCGCTGCGCCTGCGCGACAAGACCATCGACGTGCGCATGTCCACGCTGCCTTCGCAGTACGGCGAATCGGTGGTGATGCGCCTGCTGGGCCAGGGCGACACGGTGCGCCGCATCGACGAGATCGGCATGCCGCAAGCCATGCTGCGCCGCATGCGCGAAGTGCTGTCGCGCAGCTCCGGCATGGTGCTGGTGACGGGCCCCACGGGTTCCGGCAAGACCACCACGCTGTACGCCGCGCTGGCCGAGGTGGACGCCGAACAGCAGAAGATCATCACGGTAGAAGACCCCATCGAATACCGCTTGCCGGGCCTGACGCAGGTGCAGGTCAACGACAAGATCGAACTGAGTTTTGCGCGTGTGCTGCGCGCCTGCCTGCGCCAGGACCCGGACGTGATCCTGGTCGGCGAGATCCGCGACGCCGAGACCGCCGACATCGCGCTGCGCGCCGCCATCACCGGCCACCTGGTGCTGTCGTCCCTGCACACACGCGACGCCATCGGCACGCCCTTCCGGCTGCTGGACATGGGCTCACCCGCCTTCATGGTGGCCAGCTCGCTCCAGGCCGTGGTGGCGCAACGCCTGGTGCGCGCCAACTGCGACCAGTGCAAGGAACCGCACGAGATGACGCCCCAGGAGTCGGCCTGGATGACCGCCACCGGTGGCGACGGCGCAGGCAGTGAGAAGACGCTGCGTGGCCGTGGCTGCTCGGCCTGCAACGGCACCGGCTTCCAGGGCCGCATGGGTGTGTACGAACTGCTGGAGATGGACCACACGCTGGCCGCCGCCGCTACGCAAGGCGACCCCACCGTCTTCACCAAATTGGCACGCGAACAGATGCGCGGCCGCACCATGGCCCACCACGCGCTGGAACTCGTGCGTGCCGGCCGCACGGCCGTTTCAGAAGCCATGCGCCTGGCCACCGACTTCGACTGACATGGCAGCCTACGCCTGGAAAGGCCGCGACCCGCGCGGGGACCTGGTGCAAGGGGTCATTGACGCCGCCAGCGACAACGCCGTGGCTGACCAGTTGCTGGCCATCGGCGTGTCGCCAGTGTCCATTGCGCTGAAGGCCGGCACGCTGACCACGTCGCCTTCCAACATCTGGGAAGCGCTGCGTGCATCGCCCGTCACCGACGAAGACTTGCTGCTGCTGTCGCGACAGCTCTACACGCTGCAGAAGGCCGGCGTGCCGCTGCTGCGCTCGCTCGCGGGTTTGCAGTCGTCCACGGCCAAGCGGTCTGTGGCCCTGGTGCTGGCCGACCTGCGCGCCAGCCTGGACCAGGGCCGTGAACTGGCCACCGCCATGGCGCGTCACCCCAAGGTCTTCAACACCTTCTACGTCGCCATGGTGCGCGTGGGCGAACTGACGGGCCGGCTGACCGAGTCCTTCCAGCGCCTGGCCGAGCACATTGAATTCGAGCTGGAAGTGCGCGGCCGCATCAAGCAGGCGCTGCGCTACCCGACCACGGTGATGATCGCCATCTTCATGGCCATGGTGGTGATCAACATCTTCGTGATCCCGACCTTCGCCAACGTCTTTGCGCAGTTCAAGACCGAACTGCCGCTGATGACCCGTGTGCTGCTGGGTGTGTCGTCCTTCACCGTCAAGTTCTGGCCGCTGCTGTTGGCCATGGGCATAGGCGCGATGTGGGCGCTGCGCGCCTGGCTGGCCACGACGCAAGGCCGCTACACCTGGGACAAATGGCTGCTGAAGATGCCGGTGGCGGGGCCCATCGTGCTGAAGGGCACGCTGTCGCGTTTTGCACGCAGCTTTGCCATGGCCGAACGCAGCGGCGTGCCCATCAGCATGGCGATGAGCGTGTCGGCACGCACGCTGGACAACGCCTTCATACGCCAGCGCATCGAACAGATGCGCGACGGCATCGAACGTGGCGAAAGCCTGTCGCGCTGCGCGGCGGCGGCCGGCGTGTTCACGCCCATCGTGCTGCAAATGATTGCCGTGGGCGAAGAAACCGGCGAACTGGACAGCCTGCTGCTGGAAACAGCCACCATGTACGAACGCGAGACCGGCTACGAGATCAAGGGCCTGTCCGCCAGCCTGGAGCCGATCTTGCTGACTGTCATCGGCGCCCTGGTGCTGGTGCTGGCGCTGGGCGTTTTCCTGCCGCTGTGGGGCCTGGGTGGCGCAGCCACCGGGCGCGGTGCATGACAGAACAGCCTGGAACCGAGTGCAGACGCCAAGGACTTCACGGCCTGGGCCTCGGCTCCTAGGCTCAAGTCCGGGCCGGCGGCACCCGATAACCCTTCTATCGCGGCCAAGCATTCGGCAACCACCGCGCCCCCGGAACACGCCACCACCGCCACCGCCGACACACGAGGCAATCATGAAAAACCGCCAGACTGGCTTCACGCTCATCGAACTGATCATGGTCATCGTGATCCTCGGCGTGCTCGCCGCAGTCGCGATCCCCAAGTTCACCAATCTCTCGGCTGACGCCAACGCTGCTGCCGTGCAAAGCGTGGCCGGCGCGCTGGGTGCAGCCGCCGCCACCAACTACGCGGTGCGCAGCGCCAAGTCCACCAACGGCGTGGCTGTCACCACCTGCGCCACCGCGGTCAACGCGCTGCAAGGCGCGACGCTGCCCACCGGTGCCGGCGGCACCTACGTCATCTCCGACGCCAGCAGCGCCACGGGCGCCACGGCCGTCGCGGCCAATGCCACCAGCAGTTGCACGCTGACCTTCACGCCCACATCGGGCTCGGCGGTCACGGCCACCTTCTCGGTCACCGGCATCACCTGATGCGGCAGGGGCGCCCCGCGCCCCTTGCCTTGCATACCCGCGTCATGCGCCCCACGCACCGCGCCACAACCCGCCTTCAGGCGGGTTTGCTTCGCACCCGCCACCAGGCGGGTTTCACCTTGGTGGAACTGGTGATGGTGATCGTGGTGCTGGGCGCGCTGTCGGTCTTCGTGCTGCCCCGTGCACTGGACCTCACCACCTGGCGGCTGACCGCCTTCGCACAGGACCTGCAGGCCCAGTCCATGGCCTTGCAGCGGCTGGCACTGACGCAGCGCCGGCCCGTGGTCGCCACCATCACCACCACCGGCGTGAGCTTTGACTACGCGGCCGGCGGCAACCTGGCCACACTCAGCTGCCCGGCCACGGCGTCGCCCTGCATCAGCCAGGTCGGCACCACCACAGTCACCTTCAATGCCGGCAACACCGGCAGCACCACCACGTCCACCGGCAGCGCGCTGGCCATCACGGTCAGCAGCGGCAGCACCACGCTGAACTACCAGGTCGAGACGGAAACAGGCCTGTTTCGCGCCCTTCCTTAGGGTTTTGCCCGCGGGCGGCCTGCCTAGCATCGCCTCAGGACCCCAACTGAGGCTCTGATGCCCACGCCTACCCGTTCATCTGCAACTGTGACTGCTTGCCGCGCCGCATGCCGCGCGCGTGGCTTCACGCTAATCGAACTGGTGCTGTTCATCGCCATTGCCAGCACCGCGCTGACGGGTGTGCTGCGTGTCTTCATCGAATCGACGCTGAAGAGTGCCGACCCCATGCAGCGTAGGCAATCGCTGGCCATTGCCGAATCGCTGCTGGAAGAAGTGCAGCTGATGCCCTTCACGTTCTGCGACAGCGACGACGCCAATGTCGAAACCGCCACCAGCACCGCGGGCTGCGCAGGCACGGCCGACGCCATCGGCCCCGAGTCCGGCGAAAACCGCTTCGCCACGCCGCAGTTTGACCACGTCAACGACTACCACGGCTACAGCATGACCGGCATCGTCGACATCACCAACACGGCGGTGGCGGGCCTGTCGGGCTACAGCGCCAGCGTCAGTGTCGCCGCGTCGGCACTGGGCAGTGTGACCGCAGGCAGCGGCGACGCGCTGCGCATCACCGTCACCGTCACCTCGCC
>JANOAM010000608.1:0-8940 GCA_031411215.1 Betaproteobacteria bacterium | reverse complement strand
AGCCCTCGGGTAGCATGCCTTCCCCATGGACTTGCCCTACGAGTGGCAGATCGGCTGGCGTTACACGCGGGCCGGTCGCAGTGGCCGCCGCAACGGCTTCATCTCTTTCATCAGCGGTGTGTCGATGCTGGGCATTGCGCTCGGCGTCGCCGCGCTGATCATCGTGCTGAGCGTGATGAACGGCTTCCAGAAGGAGGTGCGCGACCGCATGCTCAGCGTCATCGCGCACGTGGAAGTGCGCGACGCCGCCGGTGGAGCCCTGCCCGACTGGCAGGCCACCGCCAAGGCCGCTCGGCAGGATAAACGCGTGATCGGTGCTGCACCATTTGTGGCGGCGCAGGCCCTGGTGGGCCGTGGCGAAGACCTGCGTGGCGCCATCATCCGCGGCATAGACCCGGCGGAGGAAGGCCAGGTCACCGATCTGGCACGCACACAAGGCCCGCTGCTGGCGCAGCTGAAGTCGGGCGAATGGAACATCGTGCTGGGCATTGAACTGGCACGGCTGATCGGTGCGCGTGTCGGCGACAAGGTTACGTTGGTCGCACCCGGTGGCAACGTCACGCCGGCTGGCGTGGTGCCGCGCCTAAAGCAGTTCACGCTGGTTGGGGTGTTCGAAGCCGGCCACTACGAATACGACAGCGGCCTGGCGCTGATCCACATCGACGATGCGGCACGCCTGTTCCGCGTCGACGGCCCCATGGGTGTGCAGCTGCGGCTGGCCGATGTCTACAGCGCGCGCGCCGCCGGTCAGGACCTGCAGATGGCGCTGGGCCCCAACGTCTTCGTGCGCGACTGGACCCGTGTCAACCGCAACTGGTACGACGCGGTGCAGATCGAAAAGCGGCTGATGTTCATCATCCTCACGCTCATCGTCGCCGTGGCCGCGTTCAACCTGGTCAGCACGCTGGTGATGACGGTGACCGATAAACGCGCCGACATCGCCATCCTGCGCACGCTGGGCGCGAGCCCGCGGTCGATCATGGGCATCTTCATGGTCCAGGGCGCGGCAGCGGGGGTCATGGGCACCTTCGGCGGCTGTGCGCTGGGTCTGCTCATCGCCTACAACGTCGACGTCATCGTGCCGGCGCTGGAACGGGTGCTGGGCGTGGCCTTCCTGCCCAGCAACATCTACGTCATCAGCCGCATGCCCAGCCAGCCGCTGGCCAGCGACATCGTGCCAGTGCTGGTGATTTCGCTGGTGCTGGCTTTCGTGGCCACCATCTACCCCAGCTGGCGCGCCAGCCGCGTCAACCCCGCCGAAGCCTTGCGCTATGAGTGACTTCGTCCTGCAAGCTTTCGATCTGCACAAGCGATTCGTCGAGGGCCGGGGTGACGACGCGCTCGATGTGACCGTGCTGCGTGGCCTGTCACTCACCGTCAGCCGCGGCGAGACGCTCGCTGTGGTCGGCGCGTCGGGCTCGGGCAAGAGCACCTTGCTGCACCTGCTGGGCGGGCTGGACGCCCCCACGTCAGGCCGCGTGGAACTGATGGGCCGCGACCTCAGCACCATGGACGCCGCCGAACAAGGCCGCTGGCGAAACCAGCACCTGGGCTTCGTGTACCAGTTCCACCACCTGCTCCCGGAGTTCAGCGCGCTGGACAACGTGGCCATGCCACTGCGCATACGCCGCATGACCGTAAGCGGGGCGCGTGAACAAGCGCAGGCGGTGCTGGCCAAGGTCGGCCTTTCGTCGCGCGTGCTGCACCACCCGGCGCAGTTGTCCGGCGGTGAACGCCAGCGCGTGGCCATCGCCCGCGCCCTGGTCACGCAGCCGGCCTGTGTGCTGGCCGACGAGCCCACCGGCAACCTGGACCGCAGCACGGCCGGCGCGGTGTTCGAGCTGGTGCTGGAACTGGCGCGCGAACAGGGCACGGCCTTCGTCGTGGTCACGCATGACGAAGCCCTGGCGGCGCGCTGCGCCAACACCCTGCGGCTCGATCGCTGAGGCCGATCGGGGACAATCGCAGGGTGCACCTGCTCAACGCCGATCTCCACTGCCACAGCAACGTCTCCGACGGCACCCTGAGCCCTGAAGACATCGCCGCCCGCGCCCATGCGCAGGGCGTGGAGTTGTGGGCCCTGACCGACCACGACGAACTCAGCGGCCAGCAACGCGCCTGCACCGCCGCGCATGCGCTGGGCATGGACTACCTGACGGGTGTGGAAATCAGCGTGTCCTTCGCGGGCGAGACGGTGCACATCGTCGGCCTGGGTGTGGACGCGGACCACGAAGAACTGCGTGCCGGTCTGGCCGCCACGCGCGGTGGCCGCCTGCAGCGCGCACACGAGATGGCTGCGGGCCTGGCCGCGGTCGGTATCCCGGGTGCGTTTGAAGGCGCGCTGAAGTACGTCAGCAACCCGGACCTGATCTCGCGCACGCACTTCGCACGCTTCCTGGTGGACAGCGGCCGCTGCACCGACACGCACGCAGTGTTTCGCCAGTACCTCACCACCGGCAAGCCGGGCTACGTGCCGCACCAGTGGGCCAAGCTGGGCGACGCAGTGCGCTGGATACGCGCGGCCGGCGGCGTTGCTGTGATTGCGCACCCGGCGCGCTACAAGTTTTCGCCGACGGCGGAGTACGCACTCTTCACCGAGTTCATCGCCCACGGCGGCCAGGGCGTGGAGGTCATGACCGGCAGCCACAGCCACAGCGAGCAGCTGCGCTACGCCAGCACGGCGCTGGAATTCGGCCTGTTGGCCTCACGCGGCAGCGACTTCCATTCGCCCGCGGAGAGCCGCGTGGAACTGGGCAACCTGCCCGCCCTGCCGGGCACGCTGACGCCGGTGTGGCAAGCGCTGCAGCACCGCATCCAGCGGGCGCCCAACAACGCCCTCGAAACAAGCCCTTCGTAAAAACCCGAATTCGGGCTATACTCAGCGGCTGCACTCCTCTTGGGGTGCAGATGTTTGCAAGTGAAGCTTACGAGCGATGCTTGCAGGCAATTCGTACATCTCCTCGGCCTTGGCCACCTTGCAACCTGCACGGTGCGCGTCTTTCTCGGGCTGGCGGCGATGCCGTCGCTGGTTCCGTGACCGGGTTTCTTGGCGTTTCAGCCAAGCCCTGGCATTCCCCCTTGCGACCCCACCTGGGCGTGAACTGCACCGTGCAGCCACGCCGGTGCGCCGTTGCGCGCGCCATGTGCTGAAGAGAGTTCTGACATGTTTACCGAAGTGAATTCCGACGTCGTTGCCGACGTACAAACCGAAACGACGACGACGACCGTCAATGGCTTTGAAGGCCTGGGCCTGCACGAGTGCCTGACCCGCGCCCTGGCCACCGCCGGCTACACCACGCCGACCGACGTGCAATCGAAGGCCATTCCCGCCGCGCTGGCCGGCAAGGACCTGATGGTCTCCAGCCGCACCGGCAGCGGCAAGACCGCCGCCTTCGTGCTGCCCGCCATGATGAAGATCATGGCCGCGCGCGAAGCCAGCCGCGGCCAGCCCCGTCACCAGCAGGACCTGGGCCCGCACGTGCTGGTGCTGGCACCGACGCGTGAACTGGCGATGCAGGTCAGCAAGGCCGCCATGGACTACGGCCGCTTTGTGAACGGCCTGCGTGTGGCCACGATCGTCGGCGGCGTGCCCTACGGCGCCCAGCTGCGCTCGCTGCGCGGCCCGCTGGACATCATCATTGCCACCCCTGGCCGCCTGATGGACCACATGAGCTCCGGCAAGGCCATGCTGAGCAACATCAAGATGCTGGTGCTGGACGAAGCCGACCGCATGCTGGACATGGGCTTCATCGACGACATCAACCACATCGCCAGCGCCACCCCGGCGTCGCGCCAGACGGTGATGTTCAGCGCCACCTTTGCCGGCGCCACCGGCAACCTGGCCGCCCAGCTGCTGCGCGAGCCGCAGCGCATTGAAGTCGCTTCGCACACCAGCACCCACGCCGACATCGAACAGCGCATCCACTGGGCGGACGATTTCAGCCACAAGAATGCGCTGCTGGACTCCATCCTCACCGGCCGCGACGTCGAACAGGCCCTGGTCTTCACCAGCACGCAGCGTGACGCCGAAGTGCTGGCCGACCGCCTGGCCGAAATGGGCCACAAGGTCGAAGCCCTGCACGGTGGCATGCCGCAAGGTCGCCGCAACCGTGTGCTGGACCAGTTGCGCAGCAAGCGCGTGCGTGTGCTGGTGGCCACCGACGTGGCCGCGCGCGGCATTGACGTGCCGAGCATCAGCCACGTCATCAACTACGGCCTGCCGATGAAGGAAGAGGACTACGTGCACCGCATCGGCCGCACGGGCCGCGCCGGCCGCACGGGCCTGGCGGTGACGCTGGCCGAGAAGCGCGACTTCGGCATGATCCAGCGCATCCAGCGCTTCACGACGCAGCGCATCCCATCAGCCACGATCGAAGGCCTGGAGCCCAAGCGCGCTGAGCCGAAGCCGATGCCGCCGGCCGGTGGTTTTGGCAAGCCGAGTTTCGGTGGCAAGCCGGGCCTCAGGCCGGGCCAGAAGCCGGGCAAGCCTTTCGGCCATCGCGCCTTTGGCGACAAGCCGGCATTCGCCGACAGGCCAGCATTCGGCGGCCCGCGCGGCAACTCGGCGGGCAAGCCGTTCGCCGGCAAGCCCTTCGTGAAGAAGACCGGCTTCCAGCCGGTCTGACCAGTGAACGCTGGGCCTAGACCCCCAGCAGTTCCACTTCGAACACCAGGGTGGCGTTGGGCGGGATCACCCCGCCTGCGCCGCGTGCGCCATAGCCCATCTCGGGCGGTATGGTCAGCACGCGTGTGCCGCCCACCTTCATGCCCTGCACGCCTTCGTCCCAGCCGCGGATCACTTCGCCTTGGCCCAGTCCGAAGCTGAAGGGCATGCCCCGGTCCTTGCTGCTGTCGAACTTGCGGCCACGGCTCTTGTCCGCGGTCGGGTCGTAGAGCCAGCCGGTGTAGTGCACTTTCACGCGCTGGCCCGCCTTGGCTTCGGCGCCGGTGCCGGGTGTGGTGTCTTCGAATTGCAGGGCGGAAGTCGTCATCGGGGTTCTCCTCTCGTGGCAAAGCTGGCAATGATGCCAGCCCACGCCGTCACGGCCTGAGTCAGCCATTTGATCACCGCACCGCTACGCGCTGCCGGCAGCTCAGGCAGACCCAGCACCAGTCCAGCATGGGACAAGGCCCGCACCGGGTCGCCCAGGTCCAGCGCGGCCGCACCGTTCTGCTTGCTCAGCTTGTGGCCATCGGCCGCCAGCACCAGCGGCGTGTGCAGGTAGCGAGGCCGCGCCACGCCCAACGCCTGCTGCAGCAGGATCTGCCGTGCGGTGTTGTCGGCCAGGTCCTCGCCACGCACGACATCGGTGATGCTCTGGGCGGCGTCGTCCACCACCACGGCCAGCTGGTAGGCCCACAGGCCATCGGCCCGCTTAAGCACGAAGTCGCCCACGTCCGCTGCGACGTCCTGCACCTGCGCGCCCAGGCGGCGGTCTTGCCAGTTCACGACGCCCTCCACACGCAGCCGCGTGGCACGTGCTGGCTTGCCGTGCAGACCTGTACGGCAGGTGCCCGGGTACACACGCTC
The DNA here is from genome assembly GCA_031411215.1 of Betaproteobacteria bacterium. GTDB lineage: Bacteria > Pseudomonadota > Gammaproteobacteria > Burkholderiales > Burkholderiaceae_C > Rubrivivax. The sequence continues at coordinate 3,410 of JANOAM010000608.1, read as the reverse complement.
GCCAAAACGCTGATGCAACTGGCCTTGCGCGGCAAGTGCGTCGTCGATGTCCTTGCGCGAACAGCCACAGGTGTAGGCCGACCCAGCATCCAGCAACTGCTGCAGCGCGGCCGCGTAGACCCCGTCACGCGGGCTCTGCCAGAGCGGCGGTTCGTCAGGCACCAAGCCGCAGCGCGCCAGCTGCGCCAGGATCTGCTCGGCCATACCCGGCATGCAGCGCGGCGTGTCCACGTCCTCGATGCGCACCAGCCAGGCACCGCCGGCCGCGCGCGCATCCAGCCAACTGGCCAACGCGGCCACCAGCGAGCCCGCGTGCAAGGGCCCCGTGGGCGACGGCGCAAACCGGCCGCGATAGCCCATCTCAGGGCAGCAGGCCGGCGTGGCGCTCCAGCAGCGCCTGCCGCGTGGTGGGGCTGTCCAGTGCCTGCAGCCACCATTGCAGCGCACGGCCCAGGCCCAGCGGCCCACGCTCGGTGCGCCAGGCGTAATGAAGGCGCGCGATCAGCGGCGCGCGCGCGGTCTGCTTGACGACCAGCCGGCCGGCTTCGATCTGCGCCCGCACCATGGGCTCGGGCAAAAAGCCTGCGCCCAGCCCACGCAGCAGCGCCTCGGTCTTGGCGCGCATGCTGGACACGGTCAGCACGTCCTGCCCCGGCAGCAAGTTGACGGTGACCGGCGCCAGGCGCTGCGCGGTATCGGCCACCGCCACGGCGCGGTGGTGCACCAGCTGGTCGTCTTCCAGCGGCTCCTGGGCCGCCGCCAGCGGGTGGTGGGGCGCCACGCAGTAGACAAAAGGCACCTCCCCCAGCAGCCGCATCTCAATGCCACCGGGGTTGGCGTGCTCGCCGCTGATGCCTATGGCCAGTTCCACCTGGCCGGTGACCAGCGCTTCCCAGGTACCGGCCAGCACGTCCGTGCGCAGCCGCAGGCGCGTGGCGGGCCCGTCGCATTCACCTTCGGCACGCGCCTGGCAGAAGGCTTCCACCAGTTCAAACAGCGTCGGCACCGACAGCAGGTCTTCCACGCTGATGCCCAGCTGCGTTTCCCAGCCGCTGGCCACTCGGCGCACGCGGTTGGCCACGGCGTCCATTTCCTGCAGCAGGCGGCGGCCCTCGTGCAGCAGTTCGGCACCAGCCGGTGTCAGCTGGGCCTGGCGTGAACTGCGGTCGAACAGCAGCGCGTCCAGTGCGTCCTCCAGCTGGCGCACGCTGTAGGTCAGCGCCGACGGCACCTTGCCCAGTTCGCGCGCGGCGGCGGCAAAGCTGCCCGTGCGGGCGATGGTGTCCATCATGGCCAGCGCTTCTGGCGTCAGCGCGGCTCGGCGGTCGGGCTTGCGTTCGGACTTGGCTTCAGACATGGGTTCATCTTATTTGAACGCGCTCGTGAACGTGGTGCGGCCCACCGGCAGGGACCACTGCCTACAGTTCACTCCACACCAGGAGACCGCCATGCTCACCGTTCGCAAGTCATGTGACCGCGGCCATGCCGACCACGGCTGGCTCAAGAGCCACCACAGTTTTTCCTTCGCCGACTACCACGACCCGGCCCACATGGGCGTGGGCAACCTGCGCGTGATCAACGAAGACCGCATCGCGCCCGGCAAGGGCTTCGGCAGCCACGGCCACCGCGACATGGAAATCGTCAGCTATGTGCTCAGCGGCGCCTTGGCGCACAAGGACAGCATGGGCAATGGCACGGCCGCTGGCGCGCACGCAGGCGTCATCCAGCCCGGCGACGTGCAGCGCATGAGCGCCGGCACCGGCGTGATGCACAGCGAGTTCAACCACGCCCAGAACCAGGAAACGCACTTCCTGCAGATCTGGGTGATACCCGACCAGCGCGGCATCACACCCGGCTATGAACAGAAGCACTTTGGCGACGAAGCCAAGCGCGGCAAGCTGGCCCTGGTGGCCTCGCCCGACGGCCGTGAAGGCTCGGTGACCATCCACGCCGACGCGTCGCTGCGTGCCGGCTTGTTCACCGGCGCCGAACGTGCCGAACTGCAACTGGACCCGGCACGCCTGTCCTATGTGCACGTGGTGCGCGGCAGCCTGCGTGTCAACGACCACAGCCTGCGCGGCGGCGATGCTGCCACGCTGGCCCATGAAACGAAGCTGGTGCTTGAAGGCGGTGAAGACGCCGAAGTGCTGGTGTTCGACCTGCAACCCTGAAGCCCAACAAAACCAAGGACTCCACCATGAGCAAGATCGTCATCGTTTTCCACAGCGGCTACGGCCACACCGCCAAGGTCGCACAAGCCGTGGCCGAAGGCAGCGGCGGCACGCTGCTGGCCATCGACGCCGAAGGCAACCTGCCCGAAGGCGGCTGGGAACAACTGGCCGCGGCCGACACCATCGTGATGGGCTCGCCCACCTACATGGGCACCGTGAGCTGGCAGTTCAAGAAGTTCGCCGATGCCTCCAGCAAGCCCTGGTTCAGCCAGCAATGGAAGAACAAGCTGGCAGCCGGCTTCACCAACTCGGCCACCATGAACGGCGACAAGCTGTCGACCCTGCACTACCTGTTCACGCTGAGCCAGCAGCACAGCATGCTGTGGGTGGGCACCGGCCTGATGCCGTCCAACGCCAAGGAGTCGACGCGCAACGACATCAACTACGTCGGCTCCTTCTCCGGCCTGATGACGGCGACACCGTCCAATGCATCTGCCGACGAAATGATTCCGGGCGATCTGGCCACCGCGAAGGCCTTCGGCCAACGTGTGGCCGAGGTGACAGCCCAGCTGGCCAAATAGGCCTTCAGCCCAGCCGCTGCCGCGCCAGCGCCGCACCCGCGGCCAGCGCGCGCAGCTTGGCCTCGGCCACGTCGCGACTCATGGGCGCCAGGCCGCAGTTGGTGCAGGCGATGAGCCGGTCACGCGGCACGAACTGCAGCGCACGGCCGATGGTGTCGGCCACTTCTTCTGCCGTCTCCACCTGCGGGTTGGCGACGTCAATAACACCCACCATCACGTCCTTGCCCTTGAGCAAGGCCATCAGGTCCGGCGGCACGTGCGAGTGGAAACACTCCAGGCTCACCTGGTCGATGCGGCTGGCAGCCAGCGCCGGGAAGATCTTCTCGTACTGGCGCCACTCCTCACCCAGTGTCTTCTTCCACTGGTTGTTGGCCTCGATGCCGTAGCCGTAGCAGATGTGCACCGCGGTCTTGCAGGTCAGGCCTTGCGCGGCGCGCTCCACGGCCTTCACACCCCAGTCGGCGGCTTCGTCCATGAAGACATTGAAGGCCGGCTCGTCGAACTGCACGACATCCACGCCGTCGGCCTGCAATGCCAGCGCTTCCTGGTTCAGCAACTCTGCAAAGGCGAAGGCCATCTTCACGCGGTCGCCATAGAAGCGGTCGGCCACGGTGTCCACGATGGTCATGGGCCCGGGCAGCGTGAACTTGATCTTGTG
>JANOAM010000607.1:0-14078 GCA_031411215.1 Betaproteobacteria bacterium | reverse complement strand
GGCGTAGCCTGCCGCCATGGCCGCCCGTCCTCCTGCAAGCCCATCCCCCAAGGTCGCCGTCGTGGCCGTGCATGGCATTGCCGACCAGCGCTGCGGCGACACCGGCCAGGCCGTGGCGCTGCAGCTGGCCGCGGCCAGCGCGGGCCAGGTGCAGGCGCAGGACCTGCCGCTGCACGTGGCGCCGCTGGACCCGGCCTTGGGCTACCAGCGTTGGCAGCCCCAGGGCTGGTGGCAGCGCAGCCGCAAGGCCTTGCGCCAGTCCTGGCGCAGCGATTTCCTGGACGACACCCTGGGCGGCGCGCCCGGCTCCGGCAAAGCCGGCAACTGGGCTGCCGCACCCGACCCCGACACCCGCGACGCCCAACCCGTGGCCGACGTAGGCGTGCGCTTCACCGACTACCTGCTTGCCAAGGCGGCAGGCGCGCGCAGCCGCCATGCGGTTGACGTCGCGCGTGACCGCCACGGCGCCGACGCCGCGCCCGCGTCCGTTGCCGTGCACCAGGTACGTGGGCCCGCGCTCAACGCCGACGTCTTTGAGATGCACTGGGCCGACCTGTCGCGCCTGCCCGGCAGCGTGGGCCGCATCGTGGCCGAGCTGTTCACGCTGATGTTCCACCTGTCGCGGCTGGGCATAGACGCGCTTTCGCTGGCCGACGCCTTGGCCCCGGGCGGTGAACTGCGCCTGCTGCGCCGCCTGCAGCGCCTGGCCGACTGGTGGTTCACTCGCGTGCTGGCCTTGCTGGGCCTGCAACTGCTGGTGGTGGCCCTGGTGCTGCTGCCGGCGCTGTGGGTGGAACTGCACCGCAAGGGCGTGGCCGTCAGCGTGGCGCTGGCGGTGGGCGCAGCGCTGGCCGCCATCCTGGTCTACCGCGCGCGCTGGCGCTGGAGCTGGGCGCTGCTGTGGGGCCTGGCCGGGGCCGTGGGCCTGCTGCTGTTGCTGGTGGGCGGCGCGGGCTACACGCTGCTGATGGTGGGCTGGCTGGTGCTGCTGTCGGTGGCCATGTGGCTGTTCCTGGCCTACTGCGAAACACGCTTCCGCGCGGTCTGGGGCGTGGGCCTGGTGATGTACGCCGCCACGCTGGGCGGCATCCTCTGGTTTGCCTGCGAAGGCTACGGCGGCACCGCGCAGGACTGGGTGCAGGGCTGCTTCACGGTGCTGGAAGCGCTGCTGCTCTTGCACGCCATCGGCTGGGGCCTGTTTGCGCTGCTTCTGGCGGTGACGGTGGGTGTGACGGAATGGGTGCTGTTCAGCGGCCGCCTGCCCGGCACGGGTCTGCGGCAGACGCTGGTGACGGCGCGGCTGGGTCTGTTCACGTCGGCCGGCGCCTTCCTGGTCTGCCAGATGGTGGTGTTCGAGATCGCGGCCTGGGTGCTGAAGTGCATGTTGATGCCGCAGAGTTACCTGGTGTGGTGGTTCCGCGTGCCCGATGCTGGCGGTCACGCCGCACTCTTCCTGCAGCAGCGGGCTGACGCCCATTCCGGCACCTTCAGTCTGGTGGCCGTGGTGCTGCTGGTGCTGCTGGGCTTTGTGAGCCTGGTCTTCCTGCCCAGCGTGCTGCGTGAACTGCGCCTGGCCGGCGAGCCGGATCCGTCGCGCCTGGGTCGCTGGTTGACCACCGGCTACCGTGCGGTGGAACAGCTGGTGCGCCTGTGGGCCTGGCCGGTGGCGCTGGGCGCGCTGCTGGTGGCCTTGCTGCTGTTGCAGGCCCAGCTGCAGCGCACCGGCTGGGTGCAGCTGGAGGGCGGCCATCTCAAGTCGGCGCTGGACGGCCTGGCCGTCTGGGACCAACAGGCCCAGATGCTGTCTGACCGCTGGCTGGGCAAGCTGGTGCTGCTGATGGCCGGCGGTGCGGCCGGCCTGCTGGCGCTGGGCAAGGTCGCCATCCGCCAGCTGCAGGCGGTGCGTGCGCCGCTGGACGCGGTGCTGGACGTGGACAACCACTTCCGCGAATTCCCGCGCAACGCCATCAGCCGTGTCCACATTATCGAACGTTATGTCGCGCTGCTGGACCACCTGCGCCAGCAGGGCTACACCCGTTTGGTGCTGGTGGCGCACAGCCAGGGCACGGTGATCACGGCCGAACTGCTGCGCTACCTGCAGCAGCGCCCACTCCTGCAAAAAGGTCGGCAGGGCGGCCAGGCCGCGCCGCCAGGGCAGGTGGACATGGAACAGTTGCGTCAGTGGCTGGACAGCATCGACTTGCGCCTGCTGACCATGGGCTGCCCGCTGCGCCAGCTGTATGCGCTGCGCTTCCCGGCGCTGTACCCCTGGCCGGTGGCGCAGCTCCATGACCCGCAGCACCCCGGCTGGCGCGGCCCTCGGCCGGCGGAGCTGGGTGTGCGGCACTGGAGCAACCTGTGGGGCACGGGTGACTACGTCGGCCGCTGGTTGTGGGCGGCTGAACAGGGCGTGGAACCGGTCCCGCTGCAGCTGGACGAGTCGCGCTACGCGGGCGCAGGCGTGCAGGGCGCCGACGCACAGGGCCGCAGCTGGAAGGACCAGGCCCTGGGTGCGGACGCACACACGCACTACTTCGACCTGGAGCAGCGCGACGTGGCGGCGGAGCTGGTGTCGCTGGTCGCTGGCTGATCGGGCCGGGGCTGGGTGCGCGGGATACTCCCGCCCCATGTCCGATCCCCGCAGCGTCACAACCCGGTTCATGTCCGCCCACGTCGTCATCCTGGCCGGCGTCTGCGCGGCCTTGCATGTGGGCAAGCTGGCGCCGGCCATTGCCGCCTTGCAGGCATCGCTGGGCCTGACGCTGCTGCAGGCGGGCTTCCTGCTGTCCCTGGTGCAGGCCGCCGGCATGCTTGGGGGTCTGGCGCTGGGTGCCTTCAGCGACCGCTTGGGCGGCCGGCGCAGTGTGCTGCTGGGCCTGGGTGTGCTCACAGCGGCCAGCGTGGTAGGCGGCCTGTCGCAGACCGTGCCGGTCTTGATGGCACTGCGTGTGCTGGAAGGCTTCGGTTTCCTGCTGGTGGCCCTGCCCGCGCCGGGCCTGGTGCGCGCACTGGTGCCGTCCGACAAGCTGCCAGCGATGCTGGGCCTGTGGGGCGCCTACATGCCGCTGGGCACGGCCTTGGTGCTGCTGCTGGGGCCTTTGGTCATTGAGGCCCTGGGCTGGCAGCCGTGGTGGTGGCTGCTGGGCGTTGTCACCGGCCTGATGGCCTTGTGGTTCGCGCGCGCAGTGCCCGCTGAGGTGGGCCGTGCAGGCAGCCGGCGCCTCAGCGATGGCCTGCGCAGCACGGTGTCGTCGCTGGGCCCCTGGCTGGTGGCTTTGATGTTCGCCTGCTATTCCAGCCAGTGGCTGGCGGTGATCGGGTTCCTGCCGACGATCTACACGCAGGCCGGCATCGCACCTGCGTTGACCGGCGTGCTGACGGCGCTGGCCGCTGCGGTCAACATCGTGGGCAACATCATGTCGGGCCGGTTGCTGCAGCAGGGCGCGGCGCCACGCTCGCTGCTGTGGCAGGGCTTTGTCACCATGGCCGTCACATCGGTGCTGGCCTTTGCCGACCTGGACCAACCACCCGCCGTGCGCTACGGCGCCGTGCTGCTGTTTTCGGCCGTCGGCGGCCTGATCCCGGGCACGCTGTTTTCGATGGCGCTGCGGGTGGCACCGGCCGAAGGCGCGGTGGCCGCCACGGTGGGCTGGGTGCAGCAGTGGTCTTCGGCCGGGCAGTTCTTAGGCCCGCCGCTGGCCGCGGCGCTGGCCAGCCGCGTGGGCGGCTGGCAGTTCACGTGGGTCTTCACCCTGGCCGTGTCCGGGCTGGGCGTGATGCTGGCGGGCTGGCTGGCCGACCGCTTGCAGGCCCAGGTGGCGGCCGGCTCCGATCCTTAGCGGGCCGCAGCGGTTCCTAGGGGGACCACAGCGCCCCGGTCGGTGCTACCTTGCGCCGACATCCACCGGGGAGTCTGGCCATGAAGAAGTCTTGCAAGCTGCTGGGCGCCGTGGCGCTCTTCGCATCGGTCACCAGCGCGGGGGCATCCGCGGTGATCGATGACTTCCAGAGTTATGCCTTGGGCAGCTTTCCGTCGCCGACCTGGTCCGATGTCGGCGCCGTGTTCAACACCGGCCAGACCCTGCCGACTGCCCGCGTCGTGACCACCAGCAACGCCTTTGGCGCGGCCACGCAGGCCGTGGCCATCAACGACCAGGTCGGCAGCAGCCGCGGCATCTACGCCGCCACCGACGTCGGGCGCTTCTACTCGCTGGCGGCCGACATCCGCGTCGACCGCTTCAGCAGCAACGCGGCCAGCACCACGCAGGACTGGGCCATGCAGCTGACCTTCGCGCACAGCGGCATTGGCAGCTTTGACGGCACGCCGCAGGCCGGCATCTACGCCAGCGCGTTGACGCAGGGCTGGCGCCTGTTCCTGATCGGCGAGCAGGGCCTCAGCGCCGACATCGACCTGGGCCTGGCCGCCACCGTGGGCACCTGGTACCGCGTCAGTCTGGACGCCGACGCGCTGACCGGCGCCTTCCATTCGCAGATCTTCGACGTGCTGTCCGGCGGCCTGCTGCTGGACGACACGCACACGCTGGCCGGCTGGACACCGGGCGAGGCGCATTGGGACTCCATCGCCTTCTTCGGCGGTGACCTGTCCGGCAGCCCGGCCAATCTGGCGGTGGTGGACAACGTCAACATCTCGTCCAGCGGCTCGGTGCCGGAACCCGCCAGCATCGTGCTGGCCGCAGCCGCTCTGCTGGCCCTGGGCTCGTTCAGGCGGCGGCGCCGCTGAGCCATGGCAGCGGGTCGCGCATAGCGGCCTCGTAGCCGCTGACGAAGTCGCCCGCATCGGCGCCGTCCATCAGCGCGTGGTGCACTTCCAGCGCCAGCGGCATCCACTGCCGTCCGCCGTCTTCCTGCACACGGCCGAAGGCGATCTTGGGGATGTCCGCGTGCTGCTGCTCGCGGGCATGCGTGAAGCTGGTGAAGTGCAGCCACGGCAGGGTGGTGAAGTGGATGAAGCTGTGCTCTTCCGCTTCCATGACCAGCGGCGCCGCGCCGTCGCGCGCAGCCTGCATGGCGGTCGCGCCGGCTGCAGCGAAGCGCTGGAAGTCGGCGTCGTAGAGCAGCGTCGCAAAGCCGAAGCTGCCATCCGCCCGGGCCACGGTGGTGCTGCCGCGCACACGGTCCAGCACCTGCACGCCGACGCCGTCAAAACGCAGGCGGAAGGCGCGCACGCGGTGCGCCTCGCGCAGTGCCGCGTGGTGGCAGGCGAGTGAGAAACGGCCAGCGCCCAGCTGCGCCAGCGCGGGTTTGAGCGCCGTCACGTCCACGCGCACGCAGACGCTGAACCAGGGTTTGTCGAAGTGGCGGAAGAGCTCGAACGCGCTGCGGCGCGGCCAGGTGGTGAGGTCCAGGGCGAGATCCGGAGCGTGGGGCATGGCTGCATTCTTGACGATGCGGAGGCCGCCTTAAAGTGCGGCCATGCGAATCACCATGGCCCCCGGCGTGCGCCTGTTCGTGGACATCGAAGGCGCGGGCCTGGTGCCTGACGGCGCCACCATGCGCGAAAAGCCCACGCTGATCCTGCTGCACGGCGGACCGGGCTACGACCACTCCAGCTTCAAGCCCATCTTCAGCCAGCTGGCCGACGTGGCGCAGATCGTCTACGTGGACCACCGCGGCCATGGCCGCAGCGACCGCCGGCCGCCCGAGGAATGGACGCTGGACACCTTCGCCGATGACGTGGTGCGCCTCTGCGACGCTTTGGGCATCAGCAAGCCCATCGTGCTGGGGCAGAGTTTTGGCGGCTTTGTCGCGCAGCGTTACCTGGCGCGGCACCCCACGCACCCGTCAAAAGTGATCCTGTCCAGCACCACCCACCACATGGGCCTGGCGCGCAAGCTGGTGATGTTTCAGAAGCTGGGCGGTGAAGTGGCCCGGGCTGCGGCCGAGGCGTTCTGGACCCAGCCCTGCGACGCCACCTGGGCGCCCTACCAACAACACTGCAAGGACCTCTACAACACCAGGCCGCCGGCGGACCCGCTGTCGAGCAGCCGCACGATCTTCAACACCGACATCCTCTTCACCAGTGCCAGTGGGGAACAGCAGACCATGAACCTGTTGCCTGGCCTGGCGAAAGTGCAATGCCCGGTGCTAGTGCTGGCCGGCACCGAAGACCCGGTGACGCCGCTGCTGGATGCGCAAGAGATTGCGGCGGCCATTCCCGCGCCTTGGGGCCGCCTGGTGAGCATCGCGGATGCCGGCCACGGCACCTGGCGCGACCAGCCTGAAGAGGCGATGCGCGTGCTGCGCGAGTTCGTCCTCAGCAGCTGAGCATCTGCGACCGCGAACGGATCATCTCCCGTCCGCGGTTCAGCGCGTAGTGCAGCGCCTGGTCGGCTGAGTCCCAGCGGTAGCCGCAGGCCAGGCTGTCGTCGCGGAAGGCCTGCGCGGGCCGCGCGTTGTGCACACCGCGGATGCGGTTCACCACCAGGGCGGCGATGTAGCCGTCACCCGTGGGCGCCTCCAGCGCGCCGACAAAGATGCGGTAGTCGCCTTCGTGGGTTTCGTTGAATTGCATGCGGGCCCCTGATGCTCTTGTGTGGGGCGCGATGGTCGGGTGCGGACCAGGGTTTGCCCATCCCTCCGCAGAGGGGCATCGCGGCTCTTAGGGGGTGCCATATGCGTTTGGCAGTCCCCAGTTCAGTGGACGGCGCCTGCACACGTGTGCGGGACGGCGGATCAGAATCTGCCAGCCGGGCGCAGTGGCCGCATCCGCGCGTCAGCACCTGGCAAGGAGCCGCCGATGAACAACGTACTCTGCCTGAGCATGGTTTTGCTGCTGGGGTGGGCCGCTGGGCCGGCCCAGTCACAAGCGCCCGCGAGCACTGCAACGGTCTCGCCGCCCAGCGACCGTGAGAACTATTTGTCCGACCGCGTGAAGTTTCAGTTCGCCACCTCGGTGGCCGTTGTCAGGATGACGGCCGAAGGCACGGAGAAGCCAGTCACCAGTGCTTGTGCACCGGCCTTCACCACCTTGAAGGGCATTGGCAAACTCAAGGTCGACAACAACGACCACCCGGCGTTCATGGTCAGTTTTGTCGCGCCGGACCCAGGCGACCGCTGCAAGAGTTCGGGTCTGCCGCTGGTGAAGGTGGACGATGTGGTGGTGGTGCGTCAGTCGCTGATTTCCGCGACGCCGCCGGACCGTTATGGCCTGACCTACGGGACGCTGATCGTGCCGTACAAGATGCAGCTCAAGGGTGACCGCGGCACCTCCGGCGGCGCGTCGCTGGGCGGCTATCTCGGATTCCGGCAAGACCGCTCCGGCATCACCGGCCTGGCCTTGCAGTACGTGTTCTTTGCCGGCGGTGCGTCCATTTCCGTGGTGCAGAACGTGGACGGTCAGCCCGTGAGCCAGGACGTCACGGGCCTGACCTACGGCCTGGCGTTGCTGGGCACCGTGAAGGACACCTTCCAGCTGGGCGTGGTGGTGGGCGCGGACCGCGTCAACCGCAACGTCAAGTACGCCAACAACAACAAACCGTGGATCGCGCTGTCGCTGGGCTTTGACTTTTCGAACTGAGCGCCGCATGAGGCGGCCTTCGCGGCTGGCGATCCTTATGACTTCCTGATGCCCTTGGTGGGACAACCACAGCTCCTCAACAAGCTTTCGGGTGTCCCACATGTTCAGCCTCCTCTTCGACAACGCGGCCCCGGCCTGGGCGTTGGCGGGGCTTCTTTCTCTCCTTCTGCTCATCGTCCTGGCCTTCGCGCTGGGCATGGTGCGCTACATCCCCAACGACCGTATCGGCGTCGTTGAAAAACTCTGGAGCCTCAAGGGTTCGGTGCGGTCCGGCCTGCTGGCCATGGGCGGCGAGGCCGGCTTCCAGCCCGAACTGCGCCGCGGTGGCTTCCACTTCTTCCCGCCGCTGCAGTACCGCGTGCACCGCCACCCGATGGTGTCGGTGACGCAGGGCAAGATCGGCTATGTCTTTGCGCGTGACGGCGTGGATTTGCCCGCAGGCCAGACGCTGGCCAGCAACGCCCAGGTCGGTGACTTCCGTGACGTGCGCGGTTTTCTCATCGGAGCCGGCCAGAAGGGCCCGCAGCGCAAGATCCTGCGTGAGGGCACGCACATCATCAACCCGGCGCTGTTCGTGGTGATGACGGAAGAGGCGACCTACGCGCTGCGCATGAACGAGGAAGAGCGCGCGTACTACGAACGCATGCGCGAACTGCTGGACGAACGCAGCGGCTTCACGCCCGTGGTCATCAAGGAAGTGCGCGGTGAGCATGCCAGCGACCAGCTGGCCATCGTCACCGTGCAGGACGGCCCGGCGCTGCAGCGCGATGAGTTGCTGGCGCCTGATGTGGGTGACAACCACCAGTCCTTCCAGGAGCCCGAGAAGTTCCTGCAGGCCGGTGGCCGCCGCGGCCGCCAGGAGCGTGTGCTGGTGGAAGGCACCTACTACCTCAACCGCCTGTTTGCCACGGTGGAGTTCATTGCCAAGACGGTGATCCCGGTGGGCTTTGTGGGCGTGGTGGTCAGCTACACCGGCCGCAAGGGTGAAGACACGTCGGGCAGCGAGTACAGCCACGGCGAACTCGTGCAAAGCGGCTGCCGCGGCGTCTGGCGCGACCCGCTGATGCCCGGCAAGTACGCCTTCAACACCTACGCCGGCAAGATCGAACTGGTGCCCACGACCAACTTTGTATTGATGTGGCAGCAGGGCAGCAGCGGCAGCAACTTCGACAGCAACCTGCGCGAGATCACGCTCATCACCAAGGACGCGTTTGAACCGCTGCTGCCCTTGTCCGTCGTCGTGCACATCGACTACCGCAAGGCGCCGATGGTGGTGCAGCGCTTTGGCAACGTGAAGCAACTGGTCGAGCAGACGCTGGACCCGATGGTCAGCAGCTACTTCAAGAACGTCAGCCAGACGCGCACCTTCATCGAACTGATCCAGTCGCGCAGCGAACTGCAGGCCGGTGCCTCCATCGACATGCGCGACCGCTTCCTGGCCTATTCGCTGGAGTTCCAGGAGGTGCTGATCGGCACGCCGCGCCCGCAGCCGGGTGACAACAAGATCGAGAACATCATGGGCCAGTTGCGTGACCGGCAGATCGCACGCGAACAGGTGGAGACCTTCGCGCAGAGGCAGATCGCCGCCGACAAGCAGCGCGAGTTGAACGAAGCCGAGAAGCGCGCCGAAAAGCAAGCCGAGCTAACCGCTTCATTGGTGGACATCTCCATCAAGGAAAACCACGGCGCGGCCAGCGTGAAGGCGGCCGAAAAGCGGCGTGAGGAAGTGCAGGCCCTGGCGCAGGGCGAGCGCTACCGCCAGGAAGCAGAAGGCCTGGGCCGTGGGGCCGCCATCCGCAGCGTCGGCGAGGCTGAGGGCGCCGCCATCCAGGCCAAGAGCGCGGCGCTGGAAGGGGTTGGCGCGGACAAGCAGATCATGCAGACGGTGATGCTGCGCCTGGCCGAAGCCTTCGAGACCGCGCGTGTGCCGCTGGTGCCGCAGATCCAGCTGGGCGGGGGCAGCGACACCAACGCGTTTGGCTCGCTGCTGTCGCTGATGGGGGCGCTGAAGGCGCGGGAATTGGCGGCCCATGACGCTGGCGCCGCCTACCGCTGACGACTCGGCGTACCGCTACGGCATGCTCAGCATGCTTTCTGCGATCAAGCGCCACTCCATCTCTCGGCGCGCCAGTTCGCGGTCCTCCTGGATGCGGTCGGGCTGGTACTGAACCGGAAGAGGCCGGCTGCCGCTGGCCAACTGAAGGAATGCGTGAGCCTCGCTGGCGGCAAAGAGCCCATTCGTTTGCGCGGTCTGTGACTTCCAACCCCAGTAGTCGGAGTGGCCAGCTCCCCGGTTCTCCGCCTGTCCCAGATCAGCGGGACGCGTGGCCGATGCCCAGTAGTCATGGCCGAGGGCGGTCGCCATTTTGGGCTCGCCGCCCCCGGCCAGGGTGGAGCCCATGGGAAAGGCGGCGGACAGCACGTCATCGGCCGGTGAATAGAGGCTGCGTGCCCCGCCCTGGATCCGGGCCGCCCAGGCTTGCCGGATCTGGCGGCTGTCAGGCGGCGCCTCCAGCAACGCCGTGGCCGTGGCCGCTGCAAAGAACATCAGCCGGTCGAAGACGATGCGCGACGAGGGCTTGGAGGCCAGCGCACGCACCACTTCCAGGGTCAGCCTGCAGCCGAGTGAGTGCGCAACAACGTTGACGAAGAGCGCGCGCTGCTGCAGGGCGGCGATGGCCTCCAGGCTGTCGGCGAATGCCGTGGCCACGGCGGGGACGCGCCGGATGGCGGCCATGAACTGCCAGAAGTGATTCCCCGCCGGCCAGAACACGTGCACCACCGCCGTGCCCGGCGCATAGTCCTTCTTGGCGACGATGCTGCGCTGGAGCGACTCGAACGCATCAAAAGCCTCCGTGGCTTCCTGGACATCGTTGTTGTAGCCGTGCACCAGCAACAGCAGTGCCGAGGGCACGGCCTTGCCGAGTCGATCAATTTCCGCCGGCTTTGCCATACGGGGTTCGCCCGACGGCTCGTCGCACAGCGTCAGTTGGAACGGCAGCTTGGCCATGGCCTTCGGCTCGGTTGGCCTAGGCCTTGCGCCGGAAACTGCCCAAGCGGTTGACCACGTCGTTCGCGAAGGGGGCCATCGCACCTGCCAGCAGAACGAAGGCCGGGATCAGGGCTTCGCGGCCTGACCACGAGACTTGGGTGGCAACAACCGCAGCCAACAGGCCGGCGAGCAAGCTGCCCGACCACTGGCGCAGGCGGTCCCAGCGGTAACGCGCTGCGTTCTGGAAGACGTCCAGCCGGCGCGAAACCAGATTCCCCAGCCGGGCGCGGGCCTTCATGGCCGCGGCGGTGGTCTTGTCGTTGCTCGGATCCGTGGCGCTGTTCGAAGAGAACGCGTACCAAAGGTCCGAGTCGGTCTTGGCGGACCGATCCGGCTGCGCTTCCACGGGCTTGGTGAGAAAGCGGTACAGCGCCGCGTACTGCGTTGGGTACTCCAGTGCCACATTGGCGGCAGCCTGCAACTGCGCCGCGAACTTGTCGGTAGGCTGATCAAACAGGATCTGAGCGTGTCGCGGGTCGCCGCAGGCCAAGCCGAGGAACTGCCGCTCGGCCTCGTTCGGCTCGACCTGCTCCATCTGTTTGCGATCAGGTGTGTCTTGGTCACCTTTGCCAATCATGGCGTGCATGCGTGACCAGACGGCGGTCAGGTCGGCGCGAACCCAGGCATGGAACAGTGCGCGGTGCAAGCGCATCTGGCCGCGCCACAGGTTGGCCACGGTCTCCACCAAAGTCATGGCGATGGTCCCGATGGCCGCGAGCAGCGTGGCCACCAGAAGGATCTTGCTGCCGAGGCTGTCGGTCGCTTTGAGCAGGGTGTCCAGAATGTCCATGGCGTCGTCTCCCAGTACGGTCACTGGTGAGCGTAGCGCCGGCTGGCCGACCCTTCACCTGCCTGCGCCGTGCCTCGTCATCAGTTCGCGGGACAAACGCTTGCACGTGGCGGACGGGTCCGGCCCCGTGCCTGACATCGCGTCCCAGCTCAGCGCACGCTGGCCTGCACCAGCCCCAAGTCCTGAGCCGCCAGAAAGCGGGTGATGGAATCGACCGTGATCACCAGATAGGCCTGCTTTTCGTATTCGTCCTGCGTGTGGTCAGTAAAGCTCACGTGGGCGCTGAACAGGCGCGCACCGGCGCGGCGCAGGTTGGGGATGCGGATGGTCCCGGGTTCGAAGCTGGACTGTCTGAGCCAGGCTTGCGCCGACGTGCGGTCGCGGACGTTGCCGCTCTTGTCCAGCACCAAGGACATCATTTCCAGGATCCACTGGTTCGAATTCTGGAAGCGTGTGTTGAACGGGTGCGCGATCATGTTGTAGGCCGGCTTGTGCAGCGCACGCGTGGTGGCCGGGTTCATGAACACCTTGCGCATCTCGGCCTGCAGCGCGTACGTTGGGGTAACGAGCAGCGCCTCGCGTTCGAACAGGTCCACTTTGTAGAACTGCTCCAGCGGCTGGACCATGATCTCGGATTCCGCCTTGCCGCAGGGATTGAACAGGTGCAGCACCTGCCAGCGCTGGCGCACGTGGTCGCGCACGGCCACACCCATGTGCGTGTAGCGCTGGCCGAACTCACCCAGGTTCAGGCCGACGCGCGCCACAAGCGCCGCCGACGCGCCGCTGCGTTCCAACTGGTCCCGGACACGTTCGCCCAAGGCCAGCCCGCGGGCCAACGCCTGCGGCGTGGGCGCCGCGCGCTCGCCGCAGTCCTGGCCGGCCCATGCGCTGCCACACACACACCAGCACAGGCACAGCGCCGACAGCAGCAGGCCTGGCAGCACGCGCCTCAGGTGTCGGGTCTTGGCGCACAGGCTCATGGCAAGGGTCACGGCAAAGTGAGACTCTCGTTGGTGCCCTGCGCGGTCTGCAACTGCAGCCGCGCGGCGCCGGGCTCAAAGCGCGCGGTGCTTGAAGGCTTGTCCCACATGACCTTGCCCGTGCCGACATCGACCAGGCTGTGGCTGACCACCGGGCCGCGCTCCAGGCGCAGCAGCAGCCAGCGCCCGTCGGGCGAGAAGCGGGCGTCCGTGGCGACCGTGCCCGCTGGCGAGCCACCGGGTTCAAACGCGCGTGTCGTGCGTACCAGCGTGGCGCGCAAGGCGTCGACCCAGTGCACCGAACCGCCGGCCACCGCAGCCAGGTACAGGCCCTCAGGCGACAGGGCCTGGACACTGACGTTGCTGTTGCCACCCAGGTCCAGGCTGCGTTCGCCGGTGCCTTGTTTCCACCGCACGACGGCCGTGCGTGGGACCTGGGTTGGCGCATCGACCCGTGCGTCCGGCACCGCCATCGGCACCTGTGACGCAGAGGGCGCCACCGCGGCACGCAGCCGCGCCAAAGCGGCAAAGCGCCCCTGTGGGTACTGTTCCAGATAGGCTTGGTAGTCGGCGGCGCTGCGGCTGTCTTTCACGGCGTCCCAGAAGGCCAGGTCCAGCGCCAGTTCGGTGGCGGCGAATGCCGCGCCGGTGCTCGGGGTTGGCGCACCACCCGATGCGCCAACCGGCGTGGAGGCCGCCGCAAAGCTGAAGTCCCGGCTGAGCGAAGAACTCTCCCACGGCACCTGGGTGTTCTTGGAGTCGCCCACCACGTCGACCCGGACACGCTTGAACATCTGCTCGACGTGCAAGCCAGGCGTGGCGATGTGTTTGAGCAGGGCGCCGGTGTACAGGCCATTGGCTGCGCCGTCTCCGTCCTGCGCCACCGAGCCGGGCGCCGTGGCGAAGGCGATCAGTGTCCCCGTCGGCGCGTCCATCTGCGCCAGGCCGCTCTGGCTGGTCTTGAAAGAGCGTGCGAACGGGTTGTTGCGGCAAGCGTCCAGCACCACGAGGTTGACCGGTGTGCGCGCCGAGTCCATCTTGTCCAGCACCTCGCCCACATCAAAGCTGCGGTACTGCACCTCGTCTTCGCGTGCGATGTCGGCGTCCACGGGCACCAGGAAATTGCGGCCCTTGACCTGCAGCCCATGGCCCGCAAAGTAGAACAGCCCGACGGTTGCGCCACGCAGCTTGTCGCCAAACTCGCGGATCACGCTGGAGAAGCCCTCGCGCGACAGGTTCTGGCGTTCTATGACCTCGAAGCCCAGGCCCCGCAAGGCCTTCGCCATGGCGCGGGAGTCGTTGACCGGGTTCAGCAGCGGCGAGGTCTTGTAGCTCGCGTTGCCCACCACCAGTGCGACGCGGCGCTCGGCTGGGCCACGGTCTTGTGCCAGGGCTGGGCCGGCGCCTAGAAAGCCCAAGGCCACCAGCAAACAACAGTTCAGGAATCGCCGCATCAGCCTCTCACACCGCGCAACCGAAGCGGCGGGCGAGTTTAATCAATGCAGTCCAGGTTCCTACAGTGGCCGCGGGCTGGCGTCCGCGAGATAGAACCACTCATGCCCCGGCAGTGCGCCCACATCCGGGAACACGATGTAGCCCGCCTTGGGCGCGCGCAGTTCGGTGCCGTCCGCGCGCACGGCGATCAGTTCGCCTCCGCTCAGCGGATCAAAGCTCGTCCAGGTCTTCACGAAGCGGTCGGCCTCGGCATGGCGGTCGATC
>JANOAM010000606.1:0-6432 GCA_031411215.1 Betaproteobacteria bacterium | reverse complement strand
GTTGAGCAGGGTCTCGTAACCTTCACGACCGCCCCACAGCACGTAGTTCTGTCCCTTCAATTCGTGCGTCAGCTCCAGCACGTTCTTGACCTGCGCCGCAGCGTAGGCAAAGACCTCCGGGTTGGGGTTGGTGGCGGCGCCCGCCATGTAGCGGCGGTTGGAGAACAGGTTGGCCGTGCCCCACAGCAATTGCACGCCGGTGTCTTGCATCTTGCGTGCGAAGACTTCGCCGACCCGCTTCAGGTTGCTGTTGCTTTCGGCCAGCGTCGCGCCTTCGGGGGCCACGTCGCGGTCGTGGAAGGTGAAGAAGGGCGCACCCAGCAACGTGAAGAGGTCGAAGGCCACGTCGGCCTTTTGCAGCGCCTGCTGCATGGGGTCACCACCGGCGGCATGCCAGGGGCGGTTGAAGCTGTCGCCGCCAAACGGGTCGCTGCCCGGCCAGACAAAGCTGTGCCAGTAGCAGACAGCAAAGCGCAGATGCTCTTCCATGCGCTTGCCCAGGACCAGGCGTTCGGGCTCGTACCAGCGGTAGGCCAGCGGCTTGCGGGCGCTGGGCTTCCACTTGGGGCCGGCGAAACGCACGGGCTCCTTCAGCGAGAAGTAGCCACTCCCGGTCGGGTTGGCGGCGGGGGCGGTTTTCTTGGTCGGCATGGTCGATTCGTCCTCAGGTGAAGTCGCGTGCGTGGCGGGCCATCAGCTGCCAGCGTGCGTGTTGTTCAGCGTGCTGGCGCACGGCGCCGGCACGGGGTTCGAAGCTGCGCAGGCGGCGCGGCGCGCGGGCGACATCCAGCCCGTCACCGGCGGCCATGCGTGCCAGACGGGCGGCACCCAGGGCCCCACCGTGTTCGCTTTCGGCCACCTGGTGCAGTGGGATGCCCAACACGTCGGTCAGCACCTGCACCCAGTGGGCAGACCTTGCGCCGCCGCCCACCACGCTGGCTTCAGTCAGGCGCGTGCCGGCGTCGGCCAGCGCAGCCTGGCAGTCGGCCAGTGCGTAGGCCACACCTTCCAGCACAGCCTGGCTCATGCCAGCGCGTGGTGTGTCGGCGGCCAGGCCGGCGAAGCCGCCGCGCAATGCGGTGTTGTTGTGCGGTGTCCGCTCGCCGGCCAGGTAGGGCGCGAACATCGCACCGCTGTGCATCTGCGTGGCGGACCAGGTTTCAGCTTCGGCCACGAGTTGCGCTTCCGGCAACCCGCAGACCTGCGCCCACCAGGCCAGCGACGACGCGGCATTGAGCAGCACGCCCATCTGGTGCCAGGTGTTGGGCAGCGCGTGGCAGAAGGCATGCACGGCACGCGCCGGGTTGGGCGCAAAACCCGCGGTGGTGGCCCACAACACGCCCGACGTGCCCAGCGAGACAAAGGCATCGCCCGGCCGCACGGCGCCGACACCCACCGCACCCGCGGCGCAGTCGCCGGCGCCACCGGCCAGCAGCGGCGGGCGCTTGAAGCCCCAGCGTGCGGTGCATTCGGCGCTCAGTTCAGCGGCTACCGAACTGCCTTCCACCAGACGCGGCATCTGCGCTTCGCTCAGGCCCGTGGAGGCGAGCGCCTGCGGTGACCAACGACGCTGCGCCACGTCCAGCCACAGGGTGCCGGACGCGTCGGACATCTCTTCTACATACTGGCCGCTCAGCTTCCACATCAGCCAGGCTTTGGGCAGCAGCACCTTGGCGACGCGGGCAAAGATCTCAGGCTCGTGCTTGCGCACCCAGGCCAGCTTGGGCGCCGTGAAGCCGGGCATGGCCAGGTTGCCCGTGACGGCACGCAAGCCAGGCCAGGCGGCTTCCAGCTCCGTGCATTCCACATGGCTGCGGCCGTCGTTCCACAGGATGCAGGGACGCAGCGTGTGGCCGGTTTCGTCCAGCAGCGTGGCACCGTGCATCTGTCCGGACACGGCAATGGCCGCTGTTTCGGCCAGGGCGGCGGGCACACGTTCGCGCAGTTCATCCAGGCCGGCGCAGGCTGCCGCCCACCAGGTATCGGGGTCTTGTTCGCTGTGGCCCGGCGCTGGCCTTTGCACGGTGAGCGGCCGGCTGGTGGCGGCAATGACATGGTCGTCCTCGCCCACCAGCGCCAGCTTCAGCGCAGTGGTGCCCAAGTCCAAGCCCAGGGTGATCACGGCAGGTTGTCCTTCAAGTAGATCTCGATGCGGATGCGTTCCTGGTCCTGCAGCAAGCGCTCGCGCGACAGCTGGGCCAGCGCCACACGGCAGGCCGAACGCACCTCGTGCGCAGCGTCCTGGTTGATGACCGCGCTGGCCACACCTTCCAGCAGCGCGCGCCGCGCGTGAGGGGTCAGTTCGTGGCACACCCACACCACGCGCCCGGCGGCGCCGCTGGCCTGCAGCGCGGCCTGGATGCCGCGGTTGCCGGCACCAATGCTGTACAGGCCCACGAGATCCGGGTGCTTCAGCAACAGGTCGCGCAGAAGGGGCTCGGTGATGTCGGACCGGTCCTGGCCTTCGATGGGCGGCAGCAGTTCCAGCGCCGTGCGCCCCTCTGCTGCCTCTTCGCCCAGCACCTGCTGGAAGCCAAACAGGCGCTCGGCGTGGTCGCGCAGGAAACGCGACCCCAGGATGACGGCCACCGGGCCCGCGCGGGCGCCTGCAAAGCGCGTCAGCAGCGCGCCCGCGGTGCGCCCGGCGGCGACGTTGTCGATGCCCACAAAACGTGTCCGGCCACGGGCCGGCACGTCGGACACCAGGGTGACCACACAGACGCCGGCGGCGGCCAGTTCGTCGATGGCGGCGCGCACGCGGGGGTGGTCCTGCGCCATTACGATGGCAGCGTCGCACTGCCCTTTCAGCGCCGAGATGGCCTGGGCCGCATCGGCGGGCGAAAACGCATCGGCCTCGACCACCTGCGCGCGCGCACGCTGTTCACCCAACCAAGAGCCCAGAGCCTCCAGTTCCGCGCGCAGCAAGGTGACGAAGCTGTTGCTGCCGGCGGGCAGCACAAAGGCCAGCCGCCAGGGCTTGGGGCGCGCCAGGCGGGCTGCTGCGGGGTCGGGGGTGTAGGCCAGGCGCTGCACGGCGTCCTGCACCCGCTGCACGGTTTGCGGCCGCACGCCAGGCCGGCCATTGAGCACACGGTCCACCGTGGCCAGGCTGACGCCGGCTTCACGTGCCACGTCGTGCAGGCGCGCAGTGGCCTCGTGCTCCACCGGGGCTGGGTTGGGATTTGTGGGGTGTTCCGTCATTTGAGGTACGAACCTCATTTTAGGGATCGCGCAGCAAACGTCCAGTGCCTGGAGCGCTCAGGTGCCCCGGAAAAACCCTGACCAGGGCCGGGCGGCGACCGGCAAGCTGGCTTGGCTCAGCGCGCGGCGGGCAGGTCGCTGCAGCGCAAGGCGTCGGCATCCCGCGCGGCGCCCGCGGTGATGCGGATGCGCGCAAAGGCGGCTTCAAAGGGGCCGCTGGTGCCGATGCTGAAAGGCACGTCGACACGGCCCGCGTCCAGCCCACGCGCCACCAGGCAGGCGATGGGGATCTTCAAGGTGCGCGGCGCGTTGCCGGTTGGCGTGAACAACGCCGTCACGTCCAGCGCCGCGCCGCAGGACCCGCCGCATTCCATGGCCAGCGTCACGGGCGCTTTCGGCGCTTGCGTGACGACGGTGTCGAAGACCAAGGCGGCGTCTGGGTAGTTGCTGAGTTCCGTGCGCGCCGCGGCCCAGGCGAACAGCCGCGCCGGGCCCAGCCACGTGACACGTTTGGCGTCTTGCTGGGTGTGCATCTGCACGGTGCTGACGCGCACGGCGGGCTGGCCTTTGGCGGGTTCGGGGGCTTCGGTGACCGCCAACGGATCAGCGCTGGGGTCTGGTCCGCGCCAGCTGTCGCCCAGACCGCGCAGGTGCAGCGAGAACGGCCGCTGCACCGACTGGCGAAGGATGCCTATCTCGCTGGTGCCGCCGCAGCCGCCCCTGGGCACTTCTTCGTCCAGCGCCGGCAGCGTCTGCGCGCCCTGCACGCTGAGGCCATGGCCCAGCGGGAACAGTGGCCTGTAGTCCGCGTCACCCAGGTTGAGCGGCACCTGGCAGGCGGTGCGCGGCCAGGAGAACGACAGCCGGCCGTTGAAGTCATGCTGCACGGCGCCGTCGGCACCGCGGAACAGCAGGTCGGCCACGCCCGCACCTTCGGTGCCCGGCAGCCAGGCGGCGACAAAGGCCTGGGACCGGTTGATCAGGTCGTTGGCATAGACCACACGACCCGACAGCAGCACGGTCACCACCGGCTTGCCCCAGGCCGCCGCGCGCTGCAGCACGGCCAGATCCTCGGGGTAGCGGCTGCTGTGGCGCAGGGTGCCGGATGCGCCGATGTCGCCGTTGAATTCCGCGTACGGCGTTTCGCCGATGACCGCCACCACCACGTCGAAAGAAGCCGGGTCCACGCCCAGGCCCGCCACGCTGAACTGCACTTGCGCAGTGGCAGCACGTATGCCGGCCAGCACCGTCGTGGCGCCAGGAAAGTCGGCATTGCTGTGGCCCAGGCCCTGCCAGCTGAGCGACCAGCCGCCGGACTGCAGTGACACGTCGTCCGCGCCCTTGCCCACCACCAGCACACGCGTGCTGCGGGGCAGCGGCAGCAGTTGGCCGTTGTTCTTCAAGAGCACCAGGCTCTGGCGCACGGCGCGGCGTGCCAGTGCACGGTCTTGCAGTGCAGCGGGGTCCCCGGCCTGCACGGTCTGCGCCGGCGTGCGGTCAAACAGACCCGCACGCAGCTTGACGCGCAGGATGCGCGTCACCGCATCGTCAATGCGCGCCATGGGAATCTGCCCAGCCCTCACCTGCGCAAGCGTGTTGGTGATGAAGCCGCGCCAGTCATCCGGCACCATGACCATGTCAATGCCGGCGTTGATGGCCGCGGCGCAGCTGTCGTTGCGGCAGCCGGGCAGCTGGCCGATGCCGTTCCAGTCGGTGACCACAAAACCGTCGAAGCCCAGCTTCTCCTTCAGCAGGCCCGTCAGCAGTTCGCGGTTGCCATGCATCTTGCCCTGAGGCTTGTCGCTCCCGCTGTCCACCCAGCTGTGCAGCGACACCATCACGGTCTGCACACCCTCGGCCAGCGCGGCGGTGTAGCCGGCGCCGTGTTGCGTCATCAGCTGATCGGCAGTGGCATGCAGCACACCTTGGTCCTGGCCTTCCTGCGTGCCGCCGTCGCCGATGAAGTGTTTGGCCGTGGCCAGCACCCCGCGCGGGCCGCCCAGCCCTGCTTGCAGGCCGCGCACCTCGGCACCGCCCAGGCGGGCTACGCGGGCAGGGTCTTCGGACAGGCTTTCGTAGCTGCGGCCCCAGCGGTCGTCAAGCGCCACCGCCAGCGTGGGGGCAAAGACCCAGGGGATGCCGGTGGCGCGCACCGCGCGTGCCGTGGCCTGGCCGATGGACTCCATCAAGGCCGGGTCGTTGGCGGCGCCCAGACCGATGTGCTGCGGGAACAGCGTCGCGCCCATCACGTTGTTGTGGCCGTGCACGGCGTCGGTGCCCCAGATCACGGGCACCTTCACCGCCATGTCGGTGGCCAGGGACGCGGCGTGGTAAGCCTTGGCCAGCGCCAGCCAGTCGCCGACGCTGGCGTTGCTGCGCTTGGCGGGCCAGGAGCCGCCGCCGTTGAGCACCGAGCCCAGATAGTGGCGCCGCACATCGTCTGGCGTGGCGGACTGGATCTCGGCCTGCGTCATCTGGCCGACTTTCTGCTCCAGCGTCATGCCAGCCATGATGGTGGTTATGCGGGCCTCCAGCGCGGCGTCGGGCCGCCGCAGTGACGGTTGCTGCGTGACGGGGCTGGCACAGGCGGCCAGCAGCAACGCCGCCACCGCGGCAAGCAGCCCGCGGGGAGTTCCGGAACAGGATGGGGTCATTCAGAAGGCCAGGATTCGCCGCTGGGACTCAGTGTTTCTTCAGTTCCTCGGGCAGGAAGGACACGATAGCCGCTGTCGCCAGGGACAAGGCCGCCAGCACCATCAACAGCACGCCAAAGCCCGCGGCCTTGACCGCCGGGCCCAGTGCCCACACCGCCAGTGAACTGATGCCCACCGACACCGTCAGCCGCATGCCGGCCACGCGGGACCGCATGCGGTCGTCCACGTAGCGCACGATCACAGCGTCGGTGAAGGGGATGGCGCCGAAGATCATCACCATCATGGCCACCAGGGCCAAGAACAGCCACCAGCCCTGGGCTTGCGACGCCAGCAGCAGCAGCGGCACCTGCAACAGCAGGATGCTCATCTGCAGGCGCCGCAGCGGCACACGGTCGATCAGCCGCCCCACCACCACCTGCGCCACCGACGACACGGTGTAGACGGCCGCCAGCAACAGGCCCAGCATGGCGGGGTCTTCCACCACGCCGTGCAGGCGTTCGGCCAGCAACTGGCCGTTGCCGTTGGTCGTCATGTTGAAGACCATGCCGCCGGTGGCCGATGCCACGGTCATCACCAC
>JANOAM010000605.1:0-3556 GCA_031411215.1 Betaproteobacteria bacterium | reverse complement strand
CTTGACCGCACCCGCGCCCATGCTGGCGCCAAAGCGCTTGGCCAGGCGCTCGGCCACGTTGTCGCGCGGTGTGTAGTCGATGATCTCTTCGGCTTTCACCCCCTCGCGGGCGACGAAGTCCAGGTTGCCGGTGGCGTCAGCCAGGCCCAGGCGCACGGCTTCTTCGCCGTTCCAGTACAGGCCCGAGAAAGTGTCCGGCGTTTCCTTCAGGCGGTCGCCGCGGCCTTCCTTCACCACCGCGATGAACTGCTGGTGGATCTGCCCGATCATGGCTTTGGTCATCGCCACGTGTTTGGGGTTGGCTGGCTGGAAGGGGTCCAGCATGCCCTTGTTCTCACCGCTGGTCAGCAGGCGGCGCTCCACGCCCAGCTTGTCCATCAGGCCGACAAAACCGAAACCATCCATCAGCACGCCTATGCTGCCCACGATGCTGGCCTTGTCGACATAGATCTCGTCTGCCGCCACCGCCAGGTAGTAGGCGCCGGACGCGCACATCTCTTCGACCACCGCGTAGACCGGCTTCTTGTACTTGGCCTTCAGGCGCTTGATTTCGTCGTAGATGATGCCGGCCTGCACAGGGCTGCCGCCGGGTGAGTTGATGCGCAGCACCACGGCCTGCGCGCTGGCGTCTTCAAAGGCGTTCTTCAGTGCGCCTACCAGCGCTTCGGCACTGGCTTCGGTGTCGGCGGCGATCTCACCGCGCACTTCCACCAGTGCGGTGTGTGGCGTGCTGGGCGCCGACGGTGTGCCGCGGGCGGCAAAGCCTATCCACAACACCGCCAGCGCCAGGCCCAGCCAGGCCAGGCGGAAGAAGACACGCCAGCGGCGTTCCACCGCCTGCTGTCGCAGCAGTTCGGTGGCCAGACGGGCGAAGGACGCTTCCATGCCGCCGGCGGCGGCCTTCTGCTCGGCGGCTTTTTCAGCGGCCTTCTCGGTAGCTTGTGCCGCCAGCGCCGCGGCGGCGGTGACGGTCAGCGGTTCCTGCGCCGGGTCAGCGGGCGGCAGGTTCTCTTCAGGGGTGGTCATGCGGGGCTTTCTTCGCCGGTTGTGCCGGGAGCGGGTGCCGGGGTCGGCACCGGTGCAGGATCGTCAAAGGGCACGGGGCGGATGTCGCGAGAAGGATACCAATACACCTGACCGCCATCTTCCTGGACGGCGATGGCAGTGAGCTTGCCGCGGCCACAAGGCCCGCCTATGCAACGGCCGTCCTTGGGTTCATAGGTGGCGCCGTGCACGCTGCACAGGATGTAGCGGCGGTCCATGTCCAGGAACTCACCGGGCTGCCAGTCCATTTCGGTGGGTACGTGCAGGCAGCGGTTCATGTAGGCCACCACCGCGCCGTCTATGCGCAGCGCAAAGGCGCGTGCGGGGCGGCCGTACTCCAGCACGTCCCAGATCCAGCCCTTGCCGCGCTCGGCGATGTCGGCCGACGCACACAGCGGCTCCGGCGTCACGGTGACCTGTTCGTTCATGCCGTCATTCACGCGTTCGCCGCCAGCCAGCGGCTCAACTCGGCCGTGCTGTGGGCCACGAACAGCGGTTCGTAGTCGTCGAAGGCATCGGATTCGTGGGCACCGAAACTCACGGCGACCCGCGCCGTACCGGCATTGCGCGCCAGCTGCAAGTCGTGTGTGGTGTCGCCGATCATCAGCGTGCGTTCCGGCGCCACGCCCAGCTGCGCCATCAGCTCCAGCAGCATGCGCGGGTGGGGTTTGCCGGCGGTTTCGTCGGCCGTGCGGGTGGCGTCGAACATGCCATGCAGCTGCGAGTGCGACAGCGCGTCGTCCAGCCCCTTGCGGCCCTTGCCCGTGGCCACGGCCAACAGGTGGTTGTTGGCTTTCAGTGCCTGCAGCATCTCCAGCGAGCCAGGGAACAGCACCAGTTCGTCCTGCCGCTCCACATAGTGGTGGCGATACCGCAGGCCCAGTTCCGGATAGCGCTCAGCCGGCAGGCCCGGCGCGGCATGGCGCAGCGCGTCGTGCAGGCCCAGGCCGATGACGTAGGCGGCGTCCTTGTCGGAAGGCACGGGCGTCCCGATGTCGCGGCAGGCCGACTGGATGCACTGGACGATCAACGAGGTGCTGTCGAACAGCGTGCCGTCCCAGTCAAAGGCGATGAGGTCAAAGCGTCTTGGCATTCGATCTTGGTATTCGGGCGGGGGGTGGGGTTCAGCCCAGGAGTTTGGCGCAGTCATCCGGCAGGGGCGCTTGCAGGGTGATGCGCTCACCGCTGGCCGGGTGGTCAAAAGCCAGCTCGCGGGCGTGCAGGAACATGCGCTCGAAGCCGCGCTCGCGCGCAAAGGCCTTGTTGCGCGCGAAGTCGCCGTACTTGGGGTCGCCGACGATCGGGTGCCCGGAGGACGCCAGGTGGACGCGGATCTGGTGCGTGCGGCCGGTCTTGATGGTCACGTCCAGCAACGTCAGGCCGGGCAGCTGTTTGGCGACTTTCACCAGCGTGATGGACCGTCGGCCGTCTTCGTGGTCCGCGCCCACCACACGCACGTGGCGTTCGCCGTCGCTGTTCAGCGTCTTGTGCAGCGCCAGGTCGATGACTTTCAGCTTGGCCGGCCAGTCACCAAACACCAAGGCCGCGTAGGTCTTGCCGGTGTTGCGGTCGCGGAACTGGTCCTGCAACGCCGTCAGCGCGCTGCGCTTCTTGGCCAGCAGCAGGATGCCGGAGGTTTCCTTGTCCAGCCGGTGCACCAGTTCCAGGAACTTGGCTTCGGGCCGGGCGCGGCGCAGCTGTTCGATGACACCGAAGCTGACGCCGCTGCCGCCGTGCACCGCCACACCGGCGGGTTTTACGATGGCCAGCAGGTGATCGTCCTCCAGCAGCACCGGAAATTCCCGCGGCGGCGCGGCTGGGGCGGTGGACGGTGCCGGCAGGCGCATGGGCGGCACACGCACCACGTCGCCAGTGGCAACCCGCGAATCGGCCGAGGCACGGCCCTTGTTCACGCGCACCTCGCCGGAACGGATGACGCGGTAGACATGGGTCTTGGGCACGCCCTTCAGCCGGCGCAGCAGCCAGTTGTCCAGGCGTTGGCCGTCGGATTCGGCGTCCACGGTCAGCTGCTGCACCGCCGGGGCGGGTGCGGATGCGGATGCGAGTGCGGATGCACGGGCCGGGGTGACCGTGGGTGCGGCTTCAGCGCCGGGCACGGCTTTTTTGCCGCGTATACTCCGCAACTCCACGTTTAGGCTGTAAGTGCTTGATTTATTGGAGTTTACCCGGGCCCAAGCAGTCCCGCCGTGGAACGGAGCGCCAGTTGTTTTGGCGCCCCAAGAGCTGATGCAACGGCCGTGAGCGCGGCGCTGGTTCTGTCCCCAAGTGACAGTGCGGCCTGCAGAACGGACGGAAGAGCGTCGTGAAGGAACCTCTGCTTCGCTGCAATGCGAGGCACCGAAAAATCCAAGGGTCCAAGATTTGGCTGATCTGCTTGCAGACGGCACCCGTCTCGGACCTGCGTCCCGGCAGGCCTTGTTGCCCCTGTTGCCCGTGATCCCCGATTCCCACCCTCACCGCCCCATGTGGCCCCGCCCGAGCAGCAGCTCGG
>JANOAM010000604.1:0-1955 GCA_031411215.1 Betaproteobacteria bacterium | reverse complement strand
GGAAGACCGCGCCGCGCTGCACCACGCACAGATGTCGGAAACGCTGAGCGCCAGCAACAGCACGGCCACGCAGACACTGGCGCAACTGCAGGCCAGCGGACTGAGTGCGGAGCAGGCGCTGGCCAACGTCAACCGCATCGTCGATCAGCAGGCCTACACCATGGCCGCGACCGATCTCTTCTGGGCTTCGTCAGCGCTGTTCCTGCTGCTGATCTCGGTCATCTGGCTGGCCCGGCCAACCGTCGGCGCCGCGACGACCGGGGGTGGCGCTCACTGAGCGGGCGCGGAACGCTCAGTCGACGTCCAGTTCCACCACCTCGACGACCACGGGCTCACCGCGCTCGTCCATTTCCACGAACAACACGGTCGCCGTCGTCGCCCGGTAGGGGTCCGCAACGGCAGGCGCGGCTGCATCGGTCGACACCGGCATCACTTCCTGCGGCATCTTGTTGACCAGGGCCACGGCCATGGCCGTGGCCCCTTGCATGGCGTTGTGGGCCTGCACCTCGGGCTGCGTTGGGGCAGCCGCCAAGGCCAGGGCGCGTTCGTGCGCCGCCATGGCCACCAGCACCGACCCGGGGGTGGCGATCTCGCCGCCGTGCATCAGGCGGCCTTCGGCACGTGCGGCGGACAACTCGGCGCGCACCTCTTCGCGCGTCAGCGTGCTGGCGCCCAGCTCGTGCATCGGCGCGTAGGCCGGGTCGCTGCCCCAGGCGCTTTGCGCCGACGCAGCACCCGCACTCAACAGGGCCAGCGTGGCAACGGTGATCAGGGAATTTGCTTTCATGGCAGGTCCTTTCGGGGGGTTTTCAAGGGCGACCGGACTCATTCGCCGGACGGCGCAGCGGCCGGTGCGGGCGGTGCGGGCGTGGCAGGCTCTGGCACCACCGCCAGCACGGGCGCCGGCTGCGGCGCGGGCACGGTCACCGGCTCGGTGTCGGGCCTCGGCAGCGCTGCGCTTGTCACCACCGGCCGTGGCACGAACTGCGCGGCCACGGGGGCGGGTCGCACAGCACGTGCAGCGGGAGCCGGTGTGGCCTGCACGACCGGGGCGGCGGGCCTTGGCGCCTGCACGGCTGCTTCCGGCGCCGCGGCAGCCGACGCTTCGGCCACACGGTGCACAGCCTCGTTGGCGCTGGTCTTCGCCGACGCAGCCGCCTCGACTTTGGACGGGCCGCCGTGCGAACTGGACCAGGCCAGACCGCCCAGTCCTGCGCACATCAAGGCCACGACCACCATGCCGGGGACACGGCTGCGTGGCGGACGAAAACCCCGGCTCACCAAGGACGCCGGCGTGGCGTGGGACGAACGGGTGGATGAAAGCTGCATGGCTGACTCCTCTTTGGAACGCGACGGGTGTCGCGGAGAGGCCATGCTTGCGATGCGCCGCAAAGGCTGGTGTCGCCCGAAAGCGCGTGCACGTGTAGGCGCTGTCCCACACGCCCACCGACTGCGCGCGGCCGTCGAGCCCCGTTCTCCCTAGGGCCACGCAGCCCAGGCGCCAAAGACGACCCCGCCGGCCGTTTGCGCCTTGTGACGTTCCTTACCGGTTGCTGGGCTGGCGCGGCAAGGGTCTCAGCCGATGTACCGAACCAACCACAAGGTGATGGACGGAAACGCCACCAGCACCGCGGTGCGGATGGTGTCGCTGATCAAGAAGGGGACCACACCGCGGTAGCTCTCCGCAATGGGGATGTCCTTGGCCATGCTGTTGACGACGTAGACGTTCAGCCCCACCGGCGGCGCCAGCATGCCGAAGCCCACCGTCATCAACACCATGATGCCGAACCAGATGGCCACGCTTTCCTTGGGCATGCCGAAGTCCAGGCCCATGACCATGGGGAAGAAGATGGGGATGGTCAGCAGGATCATGCTGAGCTCGTCCATCACGCTGCCCAGCACCACGTAGAACAGCATGATGGCCACCACCACCATCACCGGCGGCAGGCCCCAGC
>JANOAM010000603.1:0-6107 GCA_031411215.1 Betaproteobacteria bacterium | reverse complement strand
TGGCCTTCACACCCGCCGGGAAGTAGCGCGACAGCTCGTCCAGCCGCGCACGAATCGCCTTGGCCGTGGCCAGCGCATTGCCGGTGGGCGCCAATTGCACGCCGATGCCCGTGGACGGCTGGCCGTTCAGCCGCGCCTGGGTGGCGTAGCCCTGCGCGCCCAGTTCCACACGCGCCACGTCCTTCAGCCGCACAGCGGAACCGTCGGCATTGGCGCGCAGCACGATGTTGCCGAACTGCTCCGGCGTGCTCAACTGGCCGCGCACCACCACGGTGGCAAACACCGGCTGGCCGGGCACGTTGGGCAGGTCGCCGATGGTGCCGGACGAGACCTGGGCGTTCTGCGCCGCGATGGCCGCGTTGACGTCGCCAGGCGCCACCTTGAAGCCCACCAGCTTGGCCGGGTCTATCCAGACCCGCATGGCACGCTCGGTGCCGAAGAGCTGCGCCGTGCCGACGCCGGGCACCCGCTGCAGTTCGGGCAACACATTGCGCGACGCGAAGTCCCCCAGCGCCACCGGGTCCAGGGAGCCGTCGGTGGACGACAGAATCGTGAACAGCAGGAAGTTGCTGCGCGCCTTGTCCACGCGCACACCCTGCTGCACCACGGCCTGCGGCAGTCGCGGGCTGGCGCGGGACAGGCGGTTTTGCACGTCCACCTGCGCCAGGTCGGCATTGGTGCCGGGTTCGAAGCTCAGCGTGATGCTGCCGCTGCCGTCGGCCTGTGCCACGGCTTCGCTGTAGATCAGGCCAGGCGAGCCGTTCATTTCGCGCTCGATGACCGCCAGCACGCTGTCTTCCAGCGTCTGCGCCGAAGCGCCGGGGTAGAACGCGTTGAGCACGATGGACGGCGGCGCGACGCTGGGGAACTGCGCCACCGGCAGCTGTGTGACGGCGACGCCGCCGCCCACCATGATGAAGAGCGCGATGACCCACGCGAAGATGGGCCGGTCGATGAAGAACTGGGCCATGGCTCAGGCCTTCAGCGCGAGGCCGCCGACGCGGGGGCGGATGCGGCAGCTGGGGCTGCCGGAGCCACAGGCGCAGCACCACCAGCCTGCCAGGGCACGCCCTTGACGGTCGCACCTGGCCGCAGCTTCTGGAAGCCGTCCACGATGACCTGGTCCCCGGCCTGCAGACCTGACATCACCACCCACTGCCCCGCCTGCGCGTTGCCCAGCTTCACCGGCTTGGGCGTAGGCTTGCCTTCAGCACCGACGACCAGCACCGTGGCGCTCTTGTCACCCAGCTGCACGGCCTGCTGCGGCAGCAGGATGGCTCCTTGCGCTTCCGCCTGCTGCAGCTGCACACGCACAAACAGGCCAGGCAGCAAGGCGCCCTTGGGGTTGGGCACCTCGGCGCGCAGCGTGATCTGCCCCGTGGTGGCGTCCACGCTCAGGTCCGAGAACAGCAACTTGCCCAGCAGCGGGTACAGACTGCCGTCCTCCAGCAACACACGCACGGCGGCGGCGCCCGCACCGGCACTCTTCAGTTGGCCGGACTGGATGGCGGCGCGCAGCTTCAGCACCTCACCCGCGCTCTGCGTGAAGTTGACGAAGAGCGGATCGATCTGCTGCACCACGGCCAGCTGCGTGGCCTCTCCCTGGCCCACCAGGGCGCCTTCAGTCACCAGCGCGCGGCCGATGCGGCCGCTGATGGGTGCGGCCACCGCCGCGTAGCCGACGTTGATCTGCGCCGTCTGCACCGCCGCCTTGGCCAGGGCCACATCGGCCTCGGCCTGCTTGAAGGCCGCCTGGGCGGCGATGTAGTCCTGTTCGCTGACGGCCTTGGCTTCGGCAAGGGGCTTGTAGCGCTGGGCCTGAGCCTGCGTCTGCATCAAGTTGGCTTCGGCGCGCGCCAACTGCGCCTGCGCGCCGGCCAAGGTGGCACGGTAGGGTGCGTCGTCAATCTGGAACAGCGGCTGGCCAGCGCGCACGTCGCTGCCTTCGCGGAACTGCTGGCGCTGCAAGATGCCGGCCACACGGGCCCGCACCTGAGCCACGCGGGACGCTTCGGTGCGGCCGGGCAGTTCACTCACCAGGCCCACGGCGCCGGGCGCCACGGTCACCACGCCCACGGGTGTCGGCGGCGGGGCGCCCGCAGCGGCCGCTGGGGGTGGCGTGCCGGGGCTGCAGGCCACCAGGCCAAGAGCGCCC
Source organism: Betaproteobacteria bacterium (assembly GCA_031411215.1). GTDB lineage: Bacteria > Pseudomonadota > Gammaproteobacteria > Burkholderiales > Burkholderiaceae_C > Rubrivivax. Next base: position 3,952 of record JANOAM010000603.1, on the reverse strand, counting down.
ACGAACGCAACAACAAACGCCAGAACAAAAGTGGAAACGGCAAGCCGTGACGGGCTGGCAGGCATGGGCAACCTCTTGAGACTTTGGAGGCATCGGCGACCAGAACGGAGGCGACGCGGCAAACAGTTGCTGGATACTATACGTACGTTCACGAATGTATGTTTCTTGAACGACTTGGCCCACACGTTCAACTCAGAGACCCAGCCCAACCATGCCCCGCCGCACCAAGGCGGACGCCCTGCTCACCCGCAGCCGCATCCTCGACAAGGCCGAGCTGGAGTTCCAACGAAGGGGCGTGTCGCGCACCACGCTGGAACACATCGCACACGCGGCGGGCGTGACACGCGGCGCCGTGTACTGGCACTTCCGCAACAAGGCCGACCTGTTCAACGAGATGATGAACCGTGTCGCGTCGCCGCTGGACCAGGGGCTGCGCCGCAGCGGCGACGTCAAGCTGGCCGACCCGGTGGCGCAGATACGGGACGGCTTCCTGGCGGCGCTGAAGGCCACGGCCACGGACCCGCAATCGCGCCGTGTCTTCGAGATCGCACTCTTCAAGACCGAGAACACGCGTGAACTGCGTGGCGTACGCGAAGAACGCCTCAGCGGCCGGCGCTTGCGTGTAGCCGACATGGAAGCCGGCCTGCGCCGCGCGGCGCGACGCGAACGCTGGCAGGGTGCCGTGCCCGCCAGCCAGGCCGCGGCGGGCGTGCACGCGCTGCTCAACGGGCTGATCTCCGACTGGCTGCTGGACCCCACGGCCTTCGACCTGCAAACCGTCGGCCGGCAGATGATCGACGCGCTGTTGCGCGGGCTGCAGACACCGCGTGCATCAGCTTAGAAGGGAATCGGCTTTGCGGTGCTTGCACGCGGCACGGACAATGGCCAATTCATCCCAAGATGGCGCCAACCGCCCCGCTGCTTCATGAACTTCCAGCAACTGCGCTCGGTGCGCGAAACCGTGCGGCAGGGCTTCAACCTGACGCTCGTGGCCGAAGCGCTGCACACGTCGCAACCCGGCGTGAGCCGCCAGCTCAAGGAACTGGAAGAAGAACTGGGCGTGGAACTGTTCGCGCGCGCCGGCCGCCGCCTGCTGGGCCTGACGCCGCCGGGCCAGGCCATGCTGCCGATCATTGAACGTTTGCTGCAGGAAGCCGACAACCTGAAGAACGCCGGCGCCGACTTCATGCAGAGCGACCGCGGCCTGCTCACCGTGGCCGCCACGCACACCCAGGCCCGCTATGCGCTGCCCATGGCCGTGCGCGACTTCCGCAATGCCCACCCGCACGTCACCCTGCACCTGCAGCAGGGCTCGCCACGGCAGATCGCAGAACTGGTGCTGCAGGGCCAGGCCGACCTGGGCGTGGCCACCGAAGCGCTGGCCGACTACCCCGATCTCGTCGCCCTGCCCTGCTACCGCTGGACCCACGTGGTGGTGGTGCAGCCTGGTCACGCGCTGGCTGCTGAAACCGCCAGCGGCGAGAAGCTGACGCTGCAGCGCCTGGCCCAGTTTCCCCTCATCACCTACGAGCCCGGCTTCACCGGCCGCAGCCACATCGACGATGCCTTCGGCCGTGAAGGTCTGCGAGCCGACGTGGTGTTGCAAGCCATGGACGCCGACGTCATCAAGACCTATGTGGACCTGGGCATTGGCGTGGGCGTGATTGCCTCCGTGGCCTTTGACGATGAACGGGACAAGCACCTGCTGGCCATTGACGCACGCCACCTCTTCGCCACCAACACCACGCGTGTGGCCATCAAACGTGGCGCCTACTTGCGCGGTTATGTGCTGGACTTCATTCAGACGTTTGCACCCACGCTGACGCCGAACCTGGTGAAGCGCGCACTGGACAGCGCGCCAGGCGAGAACTTCGATCTCTGAACGTCTGGTACCCGCTCAACGTGGGCACCAGCCGTGTTCAAGCTTGCACGGTGGGTGCCTGGTCTGGTGCCACGAAACGCGTGATGCGCCGCGGTCTCAGATGCACCCGCACGCCGGGCTCCAGCGACACACGCTCGCGCAGCGCCACGTACGCGGAGCGTGGCAGTTCCACGTCCACATAGCCCTCGGCACCTTCGCGCTTGAATTCGATGCGCGTGTTGGGCCCGACGGTCAGCGTCTGGCTCAATGTCACTGGCCAGGTGTCGGGGCCGGCCTGGGCCACCACTTCCAGCTCGTGCGGGCGCACGTAGCTGACATCGCCCTCGCCGATCTGGCCCTGCCCGATGCGTCCATGGAACAGGTTCACGTCGCCCAGGAACTGCAACACGAACGGCGTGGCCGGGTGGTCGTAGACCTGGTCCGGCGTGCCCTGCTGTTCGATGCGGCCGTGGTTCATCACCACCACGCGGTCGGCCACTTCCATGGCTTCTTCCTGGTCGTGGGTGACGAAGACGCTGGTGACATGCACCTCGTCGTGCAGGCGGCGCAACCAGCGGCGCAGTTCCTTGCGCACCTTGGCGTCCAGCGCGCCGAAGGGTTCGTCCAGCAGCAGCACCTTGGGCTCCACCGCCAGCGCACGAGCCAGCGCGATGCGTTGGCGCTGGCCGCCAGACAGCTGGTGCGGGTAGCGGTCGGCCAGCCAGTCCAGCTGTACCAGCTTCAGCAGCTGCAAGACCTTGCTCTTGATGTCGCGATCGGAAGGCCGTGTGCTCTTGGGCCGCACCCGCAAACCGAAAGCCACGTTCTCGAAGATTGTCATGTGGCCGAACAGCGCGTAGTGCTGGAACACAAAGCCCACGTTGCGGTCGCGCACGTCGGCGTGCGTGGTGTCTTCACCGTGGAAGAGCACGCTGCCGCTGTCGGGCACCTCCAGCCCCGCGATGATGCGCAACAGGCTGGTCTTGCCAGAACCCGAAGGCCCCAGCAGCGCCACCAGCTCACCCGCTGGGATGTCCAGGTTGAGGTTGTCGCAGACGACCGTCTGGCCGAAGGCTTTGCACAGGTGCCGTACTTCGATGCTCATGGGTTCACTCCGCGCGGTCGGCGCCGCGCAATTGGCGCTTCACCCGCTGTTCCAGCAGGTACTTCAATCCAAGCGTCACCAGCGCCAGCATCGCCAGCAGCGACGCCACCGCAAAAGCAGCCGCAAACTGGTATTCGTTGTAGGCAATCTCGACGTGCAGTGGCAGGGTGTTGGTGACACCGCGGACATGGCCGCTGACCACGCTGACCGCGCCGAACTCGCCCATGGCGCGGGCGTTGCACAGGATCACGCCGTACAGCAACGCCCACTTCACGTTGGGCAGCGTCACGCGCCAGAACATCTGCCAGCCGTTGGCGCCCAACACACGCGCGGCTTCCTCTTGTTCGATCCCTTGGGCCTGCATCAACGGAATCAGCTCGCGCGCAACGAAGGGAAAGGTCACGAAGATGGTGGCCAGCACGATGCCGGGCACGGCGAAAATGACCTTCAGGTCGTGGTCGATGAACCAACTTCCGAACCAGCCCTGCAGGCCAAAGATCAACACGTAGATCAGGCCCGCGATCACCGGGCTCACGCTGAAGGGCAGATCGATGAGCGTCAGCAACAGGTTCTTGCCGTGGAATTCGAACTTGGCGATGACCCAGGCGGCGGCTACGCCGAAAACGAGGTTCAGCGGCACGCTGATGACGGTGGCGATCAAGGTCAGCTGGATGGCCGACACGGCGTCGGGTTCGACGATGGCCGCCAGGTAGACGCTAAAGCCCTTCTTCAGCGCCTCGTAGAACACCGTCACCAGCGGCACGAAGAGGAACAGCGTCATGAAGGCCAATGCCAGGCCTATGAGCAGGCGACGCACCCAGGGCGCTTCGCCGGTCGCTGTGCGCTGGGCTCGCGGGGGGGACCGCTGGCCATGTTTCCCGCCACGGTTCTGGCTTCGCCTGGCCGTTGGCGGACGGCCCCCTCGGGGGGTAGCGAGCGGCAGCGAGCTTGGGGGCATCATTTCCGCGCCCAGGACTGCAACAGGT
>JANOAM010000602.1:0-18580 GCA_031411215.1 Betaproteobacteria bacterium | reverse complement strand
GCTGAGGCAAACCAGCCCCAGACGCACGTGCAACCCCCAGTACCTAGTCCGGCTGGGGTTCAATAAAGACAGGAAAGCACCATGCGCCATCGCAACGGCCCCCGCAAACTGAACCGCACCACCTCGCACCGCCTGGCGATGCTGAGGAACATGTGCAACTCGCTCATCAAGCATGAAGCGATCAAGACCACCCTGCCCAAGGCCAAGGAACTGCGCAGCGTCGTCGAGCCGCTGATCACGCTGGCCAAGGTCGCCACGCTGGCCAACCGCCGCCTGGCCTTCAACCGCACGCGTGACCGTGACGTCGTGAGCAAGCTCTTCAACGAGCTGGGTCCGCGCTACAACGCCCGCCCGGGTGGCTACACGCGCATCCTGAAGATGGGCTTCCGTGTCGGCGACAACGCGCCGATGGCCTACGTGGAACTGGTGGACCGCCCTGAAGTGGCCGCCGAAGCCACGCCGGCCGACAAGGCTGAATAAGCGGCCACCTGCCGCTGAGCTGACAAAGCCCGCCCTGAGCGGGCTTTGTGCTTTCTGGCTCACCCCACTTGTGGATTACCTAAGTCACGCGGCTCCCGGTGCGGGGCTGGCTATTCTTGCCCGCCATGATCGCCAATCCCCTTGCCGTGCGCCCCGGCGCCGCTGGACCCGCCGCAGACGGGCCTGCACAGGCTTGGCGGCGCCACTGTCTGAAGGCTGGTGCCGCAGCACTGCTGGCGAATGCGCTGCCGGGCTGCTCCATGATCGGCAGCAAGGTTGCTGCGATCACGGCCCCGGCTGTTCCGACTGCACCGGCAGTCCCTACGATGCAAGTGCCTGCCGTCCCGGCCTTGCCAACCCCGGTGCTGCCCACGGTGATTGCCGGCACTGTCAGTGCGGCGGCGAACCTGAACCCCAGCGTCAGCCAGCGGCCTTCACCGCTGGTGATCCGCCTCTACGAATTGCGCGCCTTGACCGACTTTGCCAAGGCCGATTTCATGGCCCTGTACCAATCCGACGTGGCGACGCTGGGCAGTGGCCTGGTGCTGCGCGATGAGTTCACGCTGCAGCCCGGCGAGTCCCGCCCGTACCAGCGCACGCTGGCACCCGAGACGCGCTTCGTGGCCGTGTTCGCAGCCTACCGTGACGTCGAACGTGCCACCTGGCGTGCCAGTGCCGCGGTCCAGCCCGGCCGCAAGCAGACGGTGCTGCTGCACGCCGACAGCCTGGCGCTGTCACTGACGATCCAGCCCTGAAGCCATCCTCTACATGACCGCACGCCACCGTGTCATCTGGTCGCAGGGCCTGTTCCTGCAGCCCCACCATTTCCAGCAGCAGACGCGCTTCCTGGAACACCTGATCGACGCGCGCAGCCGGGCCGCCAGCCCGCAGGCCTGGGGCTTCGGTGAACTGGTGCTGGACGAGGCCCAACTGGCCGCGGGCCGCGTCGCGCTGACCCGCGCACACGGCATCCTGCCCGATGGCGCGCCCTTCTCCATGCCCGACGCCGACGCCCTGCCGGCGCCGCTGGATGTCGGTCCGGACGTGCAGAACGAACTGGTGCTGCTGGCCGCACCGCGCGAACGCTTCGGCACCACCGAAGTCGACTTCGGTGACGGCGCCGCCGAGCCCATGGCCCGCTTCGCGGTCGCCGAACACGAACTGCGCGACCAGACCCACGCCACCGACGACCCGGAGCCCGTGCAGCTGGGCCTGTTGCGCCTGCGCCTGATGCGCCAGCGCGACCTGACCGACGCTTTTGCTGCCTTGGGTGTGGTGCGTGTGCTGGAGCGGCGCAACGACGGCCAGGTGGTGCTGGACCGCAACTACATCGCGCCACAGACCCGCATCGAAGCCAGCGGCCAGCTGTCCACGCTGGCGGGCCTCTTGCACGGCCTGGTGCAGCAGCGTGCGCGTACGCTGGCCGGCTCCATGGGCCAGATGGGGCACGGCGTCTCCGAAGTGTCCGACTTCCTGATGCTGCAACTCCTCAACCGCAACGAGCCGTTGCTGCGCCAGTTTGCCGGCGCACCCAGCGTGCACCCCTGGCTGCTGCACGCAGCCTGCCTTCAGCTGGCAGGTGAGCTGGCCACCTTCTCACGTGCCGAGCGCCACCCGCCGGACTACCCGGTCTACCGCCACGACGACCTGCAAGCCAGCTTCGCCCCTGTGGTGCAGGACCTGCGTGACTACCTGTCGGCCGTGATCCAGCGCCACGCGGTGCAGATTGAGCTGACCGACCGCGGCCACGGCGTCAGCACGGCCGTGGTCGCCGACGCGGAGCTGCTGCGCACCGCAGGCTTTGTGCTGGCCGTGAGCGCGCAGATGCCGGCAGAGCATGTGCGTCAGCGCTTCCCCACGCAAAGCAAGCTGGGCCCGGTGGAGCGCATCAAGGACCTCGTCAACCTGCAGCTGCCGGGTGTCGTGATGCGCAGTCTGCCCGTGGCGCCGCGCCAGTTGCCCTTCCACAGTGGCAGCCACTACTTTGAACTGGAGCGCCAGGGCGACCTGTGGCGGCAGATCGAACGCAGCGGCAACCTCGCCCTGCATGTGGCTGGTGAGTTCCCGGGTCTGGAGCTGGAGCTCTGGGCTATACGGCAGACCTGAACACACGGCGCGCCAGCATGGCCAACGAGCGCAATCCGTTCAGCGACCCCTTCGGCGGGGGCGACAGCGGCCGCACCTTCGTCAAGCCCAACCCGGCCGGCTGGCCGGGCGCGGCGGCGCCGGCCGACCCGCAGACCGCCGCGGGCCCCATGGAGGCCCCAACGGACCACGGCCTGAGCCCGCTGCTGGCCACCGCCAACCGCCTGCTGCTGCTGGTGCCGCCGCTGCGCCAGATGCGCAGCGTGCCGGACCTGGCCGCCCTGCGCGCCACGCTGGCGCAGGGCGTGCGCGACTTCGTGTCAGCCGCCCAGGAAGCCGGCGTGCCGCCCGAACGAGTGATGGCTGCACGCTATGTGCTCTGCACAATGATCGATGAAGCCGCCGCCGATACACCCTGGGGCGGCGCCGGTGGTTGGGCCCGGCTCAGCCTGCTGGCCGAGTTCCACAACGAGGCCTCGGGCGGCGAAAAGGTCTTCCAGCTGATGGCCCGGCTGGCCGAGAAGCCCGAAGCCAACCGCGACCTGCTGGAACTCATCTACGCGGCCATCGCGCTGGGCTTTGAAGGCCGCTACCGCGTCATCAACGGCGGCAAGGCGCAGCTGGAAGCCGTGCGTGCCAAGCTGGCGCAGATCCTGGCGCAGGTGCGGGGCGGCTACCCCGCGCCGCTGGCTCAGCATTGGGTCGGCCAGCCCTTGCTGGAGCGCAAGGGCCTCAGCTGGCTGCCGTTGGCCCTGACCTTCGTGCTGGCACTGCTGGTGCTGGGGGCGGCCTACGCGGCCTTCAACTACGTGCTGGCCACGCGCTCCGACCCGGTGTACGGGCAGATCCAGTCGTTGCGCCTGTCGCCGCCGGTCACCACGGTGGCGCAACCAGCTGCGCAACCGCGCCTGGCGCAGTTCCTGGAATCCGACATCCGGGCCGGCTTTGTGGCCGTGCGCGACGAGGTCGACCGCAGCGTCATCACCATCCGCGGCGACGGCCTCTTCGGGCCCGCCAGCGCCAGCCTGGTCTCTGAACGCGAGGCGCTGATAGGCCGCGTGGGTGCCGCGCTGGCACGTGTCGGCGGCGCCGTGCTGGTCACCGGCTACACCGACAACACACCGATACGCACGCTGCGCTTCCCGTCCAACTGGCACCTGTCGGAAGAGCGCGCGGGTGCGGTGCGCGACGTGCTGGTCGGTTCCGGTCTGCCGCGCGATCGCATCCGTGCCGAAGGCCGCGCCGACGCCGACCCGGTGGCGGCCAACGACACGCCCGCCAACCGTGCACTGAATCGGCGCGTCGAGATCACCCTGACCGCTGCACGCGCTGATGCCGGTGCAGGTGCAGCGGTGACCAGGCCGGCCGTGCCGGCCAGCGCCACCCGCTGAGGCTGCTGACCATGCGCAAAGTGCTGGGCTGGATCTTCAACCGCTGGACGCTGCTGTTGCTGCTGCTGGCGGCTGTGCTGCTGCTGCTGTGGATCATCGGGCCGCTGGTGGCCGTGGGCACCTGGCGGCCGCTGGACAGCCTCACGTCGCGCTGGGTCTGCACAGCAGTGCTGCTGGGCTTGGTGCTGAGCGTGATCACCTGGAAGCTGGTCAAGGCCAAGCTGAGCAACCGCAAGGTCGTGGACCAGCTGGCCGCAGCGCCTGCCGGGCCCAGCGAAAGCGCCGAAGTGGCGGCCGTGCGGGAGCGCTTCACGCAGGCCCTGGACACGCTGAAGAACGCGCGCTTTGGTGCCGAAGCCGGCGGCGGCTGGTGGAGCCGCCTGAACGCCAAGTTGGGCGGCCGCTACCTGTACGAATTGCCCTGGTACCTGATCATCGGCGCGCCGGGCTCGGGCAAGACAACGGCCCTGCACAACGCGGGCCTCAACTTCCCCCTGGCCGCGCAACTGGGGGACCACGCGGTGCGTGGCGTGGGTGGCACGCGCTTGTGCGACTGGTGGTTCACCGACCGCGCCGTGCTCATCGACACCGCCGGCCGCTTCACCACCCAGGACAGCGACAAGGCCAAGGACAAGTCCACCTGGGACGGCTTCCTGGCGCTGCTGAAGAACTCGCGTGCGCGCCAGCCGCTCAACGGCGTGCTGGTGACGGTGTCGGTCAGCGACCTGGTGGGCTTGAGCAGCACCCAGCGCGCGCAGCACGCGCAGGCCGTGCGCCAGCGGGTGCAGGAACTGCATGAACAGCTGCGCATCCGCATCCCCATCTACCTGCTGGTCACCAAGTGCGACCTGATGGCGGGCTTTGCCGACAGCTTCAACGCGCTGGACAAGGACCAGCGCGCCACGCCCTGGGGCTTCACCTTCCCGCTGCAACCAGCCAAGGCCTGGGAAACTGCCCTAACGTCCGAATTCCATGCCCTTCTGCAGCGCCTGGACCAAGGCCTGATCGACCGTCTGCAGGCCGAACCAGACACCCAGCGCCGTGCCCGCATCTACGCCTTCCCCAACCAGTTTGCCAATCTGGCCGCACCGCTGGACGACTTCGTGCGCCAGGTCTTTGCACCGTCGCCCTTCGAAGCCAACCCCATGCTGCGCGGTGTGTACTTCGTCAGCGGCACGCAGGAAGGCACGCCGATCGACCGCGTGCTGGGTGCGGTGGCGCGGCGCTACCGCATCGAGCAGTCCATCCTGCCGGCGCAGAAGAGCAGTGGCCGCAGCTTCTTCCTGCAGCGCCTGCTGACCGAGGTGGTATTTGCCGAACAAGGCCTGGCCGGCACCGACCGGCGCTGGGAACGCGCGCGCAGCGCCTGGGCTGTCGCAGGCTATGCGCTCATCGGCCTGGTCAGCGTGGGCCTGCTCACGGCCTGGACCTTGAGCTTCCGCAACAACAGCGCCTACGTGGAGACCGTGGCCGAACGTGTCCAAGCTGTGCGCCGCCAGGTGCAGGAGTCGCCCAACCGCGCCAGCGCCGACCTGCTGCCCGTGTTGCCGGCGCTGGAGGCCACACGCTCGCTGGCCGTGGCCGGCGCCGAGGGCCAGAGCGTGCCCATGTCGCTGGGCTTTGGCCTGTACCAGGGCCAGAAGCTGGACAGCGCCGCACGCACCGCCTACGAACGCATGCTGGTGGACGCCGTGCTGCCGCGCCTGGCTCTGCGTGTGGAAGAGCAACTGCGTGCCGGTGACCAGCCCGAGCTGCAGTACGAGGCGCTCAAGGCCTACCTGATGATGTACGAGCCGGCCCGCTTCGAGCCGGCCTCGCTCAAGCTGCACATCGAATCCGACTGGGAAGGCCGCCTGGGCCGTGAGATCAGCGCCGAACAGCGCGAGGCGCTCAGCCGCCACCTGGACGCGCTGCTGGCCGCAGGTGCCGCGGTGTCGCCGCTGCCGCAGGACAAGGCGCTGATTGAGGCCACCCGCAACCGCCTGGCCGCCGTGTCCTTGCCGCAGCGGGTCTACAGCCGGCTGCGCCAGCGTGGCCTGGGCGCCAACTTCCCCGAGGTCAGCGCGGTGGGTGCTGGCGGGCCCAACGTGCAGCTGGTCTTCGTGCGCGCCAGCGGCCTGCCGCTGACCCGCGGCGTGCCGGGCCTCTTCACCTACGACGGTTACCACAAAGGCTTCCAGAACGTGGTGGGTGAAGCCACCAAGACCCTGGCCGACGAGCAGACCTGGGTGCTGGGCATCGCGCCTGGGCAGGTCCAAGGCGCCGAGTCTCTGTTGGCATCGGGCCGCCTGGCCGACGACGTGCGGCGCCTGTACCTCAACGACTACCGCGACACCTGGAAGGCCTTTGTCGCTGACATCCGCCTGCAGCCTCTGACCAGCATGGCGCAGGCGATCGAGAAGACCCGTTTCCTGTCGGGCCCGGACACGCCGCTGCAGCCCATGCTCAAGCGCTTTGCCAAGGAGACCACGCTGCTGGCCGCTGCGCCCGGCGCGGTGGGGCAGGCGTCGCAAAAAGTCAGCGACGCGGTGCGCCGCGGCCAGGAACTGGTGCTGGGCACAGCGGGCGTGAAGCCGTTCACCACGGGTGCGCCTGCCGACCGCATCGAGAGCATCGTGGACGACGAATTCAAGTCGCTGCGCCTGCTGGTCACCGCACCCGAGGGCGGCAAGCCGCCGCTGGACGGCGTGGTGGAACGCCTGAAGGAACTGCAGGTGCTGCTGAGCAGCGTGGACGCAGCGCTGAAGGGCGGCGCGGCACCGCCACCCTCGCCCTTACCCAACCAGCTGAAGGTCGAGGCCTCCAACTCACCAGAGCCGGTGCGCAGCGTGCTGGACGCGCTGGGCTCCACCAGTTCCAAGGTGGCGCTGATCCAGCTGCGCGAGACCTTGTCGCGCGAGGTGCGCTCCGACGTCGGCGAGTTCTGCCAGCAGGCCGCCGCCGGCCGTTACCCCATAGACCCGAATTCACCGCGTGAGATCACGCCAGCCGACTTCGCATCCCTCTTTGGCCCCGGCGGCAAGTTCGAACAGATGCAGGCCAAGCTGGCGCCCTACATCGACACCAGCACGCGGCCCTGGCGTTTCCGCCCGGTGGAAGGCACACCGCTGGGCACCGACGTGGGCACGCTGCCGCAGTTCCAGCGCGCCCAGGCCATACGCGAGGCATTCTTCGCCTCCGGCGCCACGGTGCCGGGTGTGCGCCTGGTGATGAAGCCGCTGGAAATGGACACCCGGCTGCGCGAATTCCTGCTCGACGTGGACGGTCAGATCGTGCGTTATGACCACGGCCCGCAAATTCCGACCGAAGTGAAGTGGCCGGGCCCACGGGGCACCGGTGTCGTGCGCGTCAGCGTGCAGCCTGCCGGCGGCACGGGCCTGGTCAACGACGGGCCCTGGGCGCTGTTCCGGCTGTTCGAACGGGTCAGCGTGACGCCGGGCGTGTCGCCGGAGAAATTCCGCGCCAGCTTCGACATCGACGGCCGCAAGGCGGTCTTTGACATCACCACCAGCAGCGTCAAGAACGCACTCCGGCTGCCGGAGCTGCGTTCCTTCCAGTGCCCCAACGGGCTCTAGGCCGTGCCCACGCCCGGCTGGTTCGGCAAGCTGTCCTCACTGGGCGACTTCGCGTCGCGCCGGCTCACGCCCGAATGGGTGCAGGCCTGCGACCGCTGGCTGTCGGCCGGCATGGCCGAAGGTGAACGCAGGCTGGGCGAGCGCTGGTGGCCTGCCTATCTGGCGGCACCCGTGTGGCGTTTCGCCTGGGCGCCAGGGGTGGTGGACCCGCAGTGGTGGTTTGGCGTGCTGATGCCCAGCTGCGACAAGGTCGGACGTTATTTCCCCTTGGTGGTGGCGCACCCGCGTGCGGCGCCGCCAGCCGACCGCCTGGCCCTGGACCACCTGGACCTGTGGTGGGCACAGGCGGCACGTGCGGCGCTGCATACCCTGGCCGAACGGGGCAGCGTGGACAGTTTTGAAACCGCGCTGGAAGACCTGCCGCCGTGGCCCGCCACACGTGCGCCCTGGGCGATGTCGGCGCAGGGCCGCGGGCAGCAGCTGGATGTGCATGCCGGTGCCGGTGCGGCGGACCTTGCGCAGGCCCTGGCGGTGGCGGGCCTGCAGCAGCGGTTGGCGGCCTGCAGCCTGTGGTGGCCCTGGCATGAAGACCAGGCGGCGTCGCCTTGCCTGGTGCTGCCCGGCCTGCCGGAGCCAGCGGAATTCGCTGGCCTGCTGGCATCGGGCCAGGCCTGCGGCCCCTAGCGGGACGGCGGACCTGCGGGGGCGCCTAACGTCTAACGGCCGCCACGCGGCACCGTGTCGTCGAAGCGCGCGATCGTCATCTCGCCCGGGTTGCCCACCCAGACCGCGATGGCGGTGAAGTTGTCCTGCTGCGGCCCGGCATGTGCCAGCACATGAGCCTGCATGTCGGCCAGCCACTCTTCAGGTGACAAGGCGCGCGACAGTGCGTCACCCAGGTCCTGCGGTTCGAAGTGGTCCCACCAGCCGTCGCTGCAGAGCAAAAAGGCGTCGCCTTCCAGCAGGTGCACGGCGCGCGCCACCGTGTGCGGGTCGACTTCGCCTTCAATGCCCAGCGCCGCCAGCAGGTGGTTCTTCTGCGGGTGTCCGCGCGACTGCTCCACGCTCAGCAAGCCGGCCTGCACCATGCGCTGAACCACACTGTCGTCCACGGTCAGCAGGTCCGACCGGCCGTGACGGAAGCGGTACAGGCGCGAGTCGCCGACATGCGACCAGAGCGCGCGTTCTTCGGCGCGGTCTATCCACAGCACCACGGCCGTGCTGTGCATGCTCGCGCTGGCGTGTGCGCCGTTGGCCAGCTGGCGCAACTCGGCATGCGCGTCACGCACGGCCTGGGTCAGCGCGTCGGGCGCGAAGCGGGCATCCGGCCGGGACAGCGCGCGTTCAATGCACAGCACTGTGCGGTGCGAGGCCTCGGCGCCGTTGGCGTGCCCTCCGGCACCGTCAGCCAGCACGGCATAGTGGCCTGCGGGGCTGGCGCCGTGGCGCAAGTCGTCTTCGTTGCCCTTGCGCGCGCCGCGGTGGGTGCAGGTGGCGATGCGTAGGCGGGTCATCAGGCCACCTCCGTGCTGCGCACTGCGGTATTCGCCTTGGGAACGGCCCGGCGGCTCATGACCGGCCCCCGCGCTTGAGCCGTTCGACCTGTTGTTCGTAAGCCGCCACAAAGGCCTTGCCGAAGACGGTATGGAAGTCTTCCTGCGCTTCTTCGCGGATGGCCTTGTGGTGCTGCAGGTACAGCTCCCACAAGCGTGCCTTGCGGTTCATCGGCATCAGGCTGTCCAGCACCGACCCACCGCTGAGCTTGGTTTCCAGCGTGGCCGGGTCGAAGCGGTCCAGCATGCCTTCAATGGCCGCGCGCATGCCGGCCACGGTGCCTATGGAATGGCCGACCAGGTCGTGCATGGCGTCCTGCATGGCGGCTGGCCCGTCCAGGAAGCCGCGCACCGGGGGCTGCACCAGTTGTTCGATGCCCAGCTTGGCGTCGGTGGCGAACTTCAGCGGGTTGTTGCTGCGCGCCTGGATCTGCGTGACGGCGGCGCGCATCTCGCTCTTGGTGCTGGCGCGCACGGCCATCATCTGCAGCGTGCCTTCCACCGCATGGCGCATGACTCGGCCGATCAGGTGCATGCGGTCAGCGCCACCGTCGGGCGGTACCGGCAGTTGCACACCCGCGCCTTGGCAGAAGGCCTGCCACAGCGCGGCGCCGTCGTCGCCTGTGGCGGGGCTCGAGGGCAGGGCGGCGCGCGGCGCACTGGGCAGGACTGCGCCGTCCGGGATGCGCGGCGACACGGGCGGGGCCTTGAACGCGGCGTGCACACCCGGCAGGTCGTTGCGCTGCGCAGCCTGCGCCGGCTGACGTGGTGCCACTGGGGCGTCGCCGAACATCGCCAAGGGGTCTGTGGACAAGCCTTGCTGTCCTTGCTGCAGTGCCGGTGGACCTGCCGACAGGTCCGACATGAAACGCGCCAGGGGGTCGTCGCCTGGACGTGCACCGGCGTCACCCAGCAGGTCAAAGGCCGAGTCTATGGACCGGGCGGCCGCCTGAGGTGTCAGGTCTGCCAGCAGGTCGGCCGATGAGTCGGCGGCGGGTGCGGGCGCCCATGGCGCGGGTGCAGCAGGCGGACGAACCGCCGGGGCGGGGGGCAGGGACGCAAAGGGGTCGAAGTCGTCGGGCAGGCGAGTTCCAGCCGCAGGCGGCGGTGCCACCGCCGCCGAGCGCTTGTCCACGCCAGACGGCGCGCCCATCAAGCCGGCAAAGGGGTCTGCCGCGGGTGACGGTGCGTGGGACGGTCCCGGGGCCTGTGCGGATGGGCGCGGCGAGCTGCCCATCAGGTCGCCGAGGGGGTCCGCAGCCGGTGCCGGACCCAGCAGGTCGGCGAAGGGGTTGTCGCTGGACAGACCTGCCGGTGCGGGTGGATGGCTGAAGCTGGCCAAGGGGTCCGCGGTCACGGCAGCCGCGGCAGGTGCTATAGGCGCACTGACGGGGCGAGCGGGTGGCGGTGCGGGCCGTGATGCGGGCGGTGATGCGGGCGGTGACGCGGGCGGTGGAGGCACCCGCACCGCCGGCCGCAGTTCGGGGCTGACCGTGCCGGAGCCTGACTCGGCGCGCAGCAGGTAGCCGCCCAGGCGGACCTGGTCACCATCACGCAAGGGCGCGGTTTCTCCATTGGCCAGGGTGCGGCCGGCCACGGTGATGGGGTTGGCCGCGCCGATGTTGCGGATGATGAAGCCGCCGCTCACGAAGACCACCTCAGCCTGGGTGCGCGAGATGAAACGTTCCGGGTCGGGCAACGCCAGCGTGCTGTGGTCGGCGCGGCCTATGGTGCCGCCGCTGACATCAAAGCGCGCGGTGATCGGGCGCGACAGGGTCTGGTCGTTGAGCGAGACGGCCTTCAACGTGATGATCATGGACGGCGACAGGCCTGCAGCAGGTGGACGGGGCGCGGGCAAAGGTCAGGGTGCATGCCCGCGTGCATCGTGGGTGCAGAGCCACCGTGCCGCAATCGACCAAAGTCAACCACGAGCGAGGACGTCACGCGGCCGTGTGCAGCCACAAGGACACCCCCGCAAAGATCACCGCCAGCAAGGCCCAGGTGCGCACGGCCGGGTGGGACGCACCCTGGCGCCAGGCCTTGTGCAGGGCCAGACCAGCGAACACGGCGGCCAGCAAGGGCAGGAGCCATCGTGGGTTCATGTGGTCGGTTCCGCTGCTCACACCAGGGGCGGGGGCGGCGCCGCACCACCGGCCAGCGCCACGCGCGCCGCGATGTCCCAACGCGACTGCATGTCCAGCGTGCGCGCCTGCTCCGCGGTGGGGGCGCTGTCTAGGCACAGTCCACGACGCCAACGCTGCCCACCCGCCCAACGGCTGCCGTGCTGCTGCAACGCGGCACGCGCCTTTTCGATAGCCGGAAACCAGGCCAGCGGCGCCATCTCGCGTGCGAAGTCGTCGGCGCCATCGGGTGGCGTGACTTGCCGCCGTTCACCGCGCACGTCGATACCGGTGAGCAGCTCAAAAGCGTCGCCCGCGGCCACCTGCGTGGCCTCGTCCCCGTCGTCCATCCAGCGCGCCAGGGCGTTCAGGCCCGTGGGGTGGCCATGACGCGCCAGCAGGGCGCAGCGGGCCGGCCCGTCGTCCAGCGCCAGTGTGCCGCGCTGGACCAGGAGCACGTCTTCACTGCCGCCCAGCACGGCCAACCAGCGCAAGGCGACTGCATCACCTTCGCTGGCGGCCTTGCGCAAGGCCGGCAAGGACGCAGCCTGCGCGCCCCAGGCTACGGCCGCCCAGCCCGCGTCACGCACCACGGCGTCGGCGTGCGTCACGGCCGCGGCGTAGGGACGCTGCGGTGTGACCGCGCTGCGTGTGCGGTCGGCCAGGGCCGCCGCGCGCCAGGCCCAACTGGCGGTGGCAAGGTCCGGGTCGGCCAGCAGCTGCGGCAGCCGGGCAGCGTCACCCGGCAACCGCCGGTGGCTGGCCAGCACGGCCGCCACCGCGGCGGCGGTGGCCGGTGGTGCGGTGGTCAGCAGGCTGTGCAGGCTGTCCAAGGTGGGTGTGGCCGGTGCCGTCGCCAGGGCCTCCACGATGCCTTGCAAGGCGGGCCCGCGCGCGGACGCGAAGGCTTTGAGCACCGCCAGTTCGGCGGCAGGATGCTGGCTGCGGAGCAGCGCATAGGCGGCCGCGAAGACCTCGTCGCTGTCCTCGGTGTCCACGCCGTTGAGGACCGGCGACAGCAGGTCCAGCAGGTGAGGTGCCGGTGCGCACAGCAGGCCTTGCACATGGGCTTCCACACGCTCGGCCAGGTCGGCGTAATTGTGCTGCGTGAGCTCAAACGAATGCAGCGCGCGTTTGCGCTGGCTCCACAGGAAGGCCAGTTCCTCGGCGTGGACCTGCAGCAGTTCGGGGAGGTAGCGGGCGCGGGGCATCGGCTTGTCAGTGGGCGGCAGAGCCGCTGCGGCTCAGTTGATGGCGACGGTGCCGGCGCGGATGCGCTGCGTGCCTTTGGCGCGCAGCAGCACGTCATCGCCTTTCAGCAGCACTTTGCCATCGGCGTGCATTTCCAAGGACGATTCGCCGCAGCGCAGGGTCAGGCGGTCTCGAGCTTGCAGTGTGACCTGCTGCGCTGCGCTGCCGGCAGGTCCGCGGCGGATACGGCCAAGCACGCAGCCAGGCTCGAGTGCACTGGGCGGCAGTGCCAGAAGGTGGTCACCCGGCCGCCAGTCCTGGGCCTGAAGCGCGACGCTCTCAAGCCACTCACAGACGAAGGGTTCACCGCTTGGCGCAGAGACCCGCAGCAGACCGTCTTCCTGCCATTCCAGCAGCCGAACGCGCACTGGCGCCGCAGCGCGGTGCAGCAGAGCGGGCACCTCGGCCAGATCAGATTCGTCGTTCATGACATCTCCCCGTTCAAGTGGCCCAATCAGCCGGCAGGTAGTAGCTCAGCGTGGTGATCGATGCAGCCTCGATACGTTCGCGAACGCTGCGGTGGATGACGATGGTGCTCAAAGCCTCCGCCAGCCGGAACATCAAGATTCCGCCGATGCGCGATTCGTCCAGAGCCAGGCTGTCGAACGAGGCGGAGACCATGCGCTCGACCGAGTCCTTGGCAAGGTGCGCGCGTTGCAGGTCGACCGCTGCGACCTTGCCGATGAGGTTGAAAGCAACATGGTCCTGGAGGACATTTCCGCTGGCCGGGTCCTTGATGTCCAGGTCATAGACATCCAGGTTGGACACGCCGGCGGCCAGCAGTGCGCCATGAAGTCGCTTGCTCATGGCGGGCAGGGGACTCTTCCAGAGTTCCGCCATGACCGTATCGTCGTCTCCCAGTCCGCGCACGGTGGCGGCGACCGGCAAAGGTGGTGGTGTCGCGAATCGTTCACCCAGGATCCAACTCCGGGCAGAGTCATCTGGGGAGTAGGAGAGCCTCGCCAGGTAGCCCTCGTCGGGATCCTCGCAGTTCAAGACGAAGTAGTTGTCAGGCATGTTGATGCTCAGGGTCCAGGACGACGCAGCGTCTTCATGTAGGCCCGCCCCCACTTGGACGTGTAGATGTTGGGCCGCCATGCGGCGCCGCCAAGAAATGCCGTCATACGCCGCGCGACGCCGTTGAGCCGCATGACGAGTCCCATGGGGGTTGGGATGCCTGCCTCGGCGATCTTCGATGCCTTGTCCTTGCATTTGCCGCAGGCACTTTCGCCTATCTGTTTTCGTTCAAGGAGAACATAGTTGGCGTGAATCTGCTGCAGCACGTCCTGAATGAAGGCGCTGTAGTCCTGGTGCCTGTCATGGAACTGGCCCGGGGCAAGTTGCACGGCCTGGCTGACATACAGCCACTTGCGGTTCGTGTCGGAGACTTCGTTGAGCTTGCCTGTCAGCAGGTTGGATGAAGGGTCGGCACCCAGATCGGCCGGATCCTCGTCTTCCAGGTCTGGGTTGTCGTCATTGCCAGTCCACAGACCAAGACCCCCGCGGCCACCCCCAACCGCGTAGCTGCCAGGCAGGTTGACGCCGTTTTCGCTGCCGTTGACGTCGTATCCGACGTCGGCCCAGACACGGCCGGCGCTGTAGGTGCCGCCCTTGACCGGCTCCGCATCACCCTTCTTGACCATGTAGGCCAGAAGCGGTGACTCCTTGAGTGACTCCTGCGCAGGAATCAGATGGTGTGCCGCACAAGTAACCGGGTAGGTGTGCACATGCATCGTGCCGGCTGAGGCATCGGTGGCTGTGATGCTGACCACACGCGCTTTGGCGAAAAACGGGTGAGTGGGAATCTCCCGAGGATTCATCACCGGGGTCTGCTTCGTGCGAAGCGGCTCATAGAGATGGGTGCTGTCGCCCGACTTCATCCGGCGTCCAAGCGTGCCGCCATTTCCGATGAGATCGTTCTTGACGGACGGGGGCTCGGGGTTCTCGTGATCAAACGGGCACAGTGTCTCGTCGACATCAATGATGCCGATGGCGACGGACTCCCCGAGTTGTGTCATGGCCGCCTCACCCGCAGATGTTCTTCTTGTTGTGCCACAGCGGGTCGCCCATGCGGCAGACGTTCTTGCCTTCCAGCATCACGTTGAAGGAGTACATCAGGTACTCGCATTCCTGCTTGAAGACGCCGCTGATGATGCCGCCGGCAACGCCGGGTTCATCGCCCGTGCTCATCATGTATTTGGCACCCTTGACCATGATCATCTGGCCGTCGGCCTTGACCTGTGTCGTGCCCTGCACGGTGTCGGCCGACTTGCCCAGGTTGGGGTAGGGGATGGGGATGGGGCCCAGTGGCGGCGCCGGGGTCTTGCAGACGTCCGGGAAGACCAGGCTCATGCCGCTGCTGCCCTTGTGGGCAAAGCCGGTGATGTTGTGAACGGTGGTGGGCATGAAAGGCTCCTCAATTCAAGCGTCAGGCGGCGGCCGCCAGCAGTGCTGCCGCACGGTCGCCGTGGTCTGACGACGCGAACACCAGGCAGGGCGCGCGCCGGTAGCCGTGGCGCACACCGTGTGCGGCCAGCGCGGCCAGGGCCGGCCCGTGGGCGGCGCCCAGGTCGCCAAAACATTCCGCGGGGTGTTCCATCGGGTGTTCTGCCGCGAAGGCGTGGGACTGGCGCAGACGTGCGACGCCGTATTCGCGCGCCCAGTAGCGTTCGCCGTTGAAGCTGCAATAGACGCTGGCGATGGGCTGTGGTGGGGCTGCTTCGGTCAGCAGCGCGGCAAAGGCCGCGGCCAGGCCTTCGCCCTTGTAGGGTTCGTCCGCGTACAGGTGGCCGGGTTCATGACCGTTGGCCGCGCCCAGCAGCAGTGCCAGTGGTTGCAGCCCCTGCGCCTGCGCGGTGGAGGCCAGCGACAGCAGCAGCACGGCGGCGCCTTCGGCGGGGCTGAGCCCATCGTTGTTGACGCTGTTGCGGACGCGACCCTGCAAGTCCAGCGTGCCAAGCACATAGGGGTCGACCAGCGAGTCCACACCGCCCACCAGCACGAAGGGGCTGTCACCGCGGCGCAAGCGTGCGACGGCTTCGCGCAGCGCTATCAGTCCGGCGGCGCGGCCTCGCGCGGCCGCCACGCTGCGGCCAGCATCCACGAGGCCAGGCGCCTGCACCGCCAGGTGTTTCAGGAAGGCCTGGGCCTGGATTGGCAGGGTCGTGTGCTGTTCCGGCAGACCCAGCAGCAAGGGCAGTGGCCCGCCGGCACCCTGCAGCACAGCCACCGCTTCTTCCAGCGCCACCTGTGCCAGCCGCAGCATGCGCACTTCGCGCGACTGCAGCGACTTGGCGACCAATGCATCGACCAGCGGCGGCATGCCGTCTTCCGGCACCTGGCCGACGATGAAGGGCTCCTGGCGCCGGTCGTACCAGTCGATCTCACGCAGCCGCGACACCCGTGTGCGCGCCGCTGCGGCGGTCTCGGGCAGGCTCAGGCCCACGGGCGACACCAGGCCGGCGCTGACGATGACGATGGCGTCGCCGCTCATGAACTCAACCTGCCGCCGCCGTTGCCGCATACCCGGGCGGCATCTGGCCCAGGCCACCCAGCGGCGAACGCGCTTGGCCCTTGGCGTCCCAGGCGCGGCTGCTGACCGTCACGCTGCTCAGCTTCAGCAGCGACTTGTCCACCGTCAGCGCGGCACGCCACAGCAGCTGGAAGCGGCCGGCGTCGGGCTCCAGCAGCACCAGTTCGAGCTGCGGCACCCGCGCCACGGTCTGGCCCTTGAACTGGAAAGCCATCTCCAGGCCGGCCTGCGGCAAGGTGAAGGCGATGGGCTCGGCGGCGACGCCGACCAGGTGCACGGGTTCACCGCCGTGCAGGAAGCCGGGTGCCACCAGTTCTGGCGGCGCCAGCTGGAAGTAGCGCGCGTCGAAGTCCAGCGGCAGGTAGGGCGCGCGCTGGCGTGTCCAGGCCTCGTCGTAGGTGCCCGCATGGCCACGGCGCGGCTGCCAGGTCGGCGCAACAGCGGCCAGACAGGCGGGCGTGGGACGGTCCTGCGGGTCGTTCAGCGGTGCGTCGGGGTCTTCCAGGTTGGGCAGCGGCTGGCCTTGTTCGGGCTCGGCGCCGCGGGCCACGAAGCCGCGGCCCACGGGGTTGCGTGCTTCGTACTCGGGTACCGCACCTGGCGCAGCCGCGGCCACGCCGCCATAGGCCAGTTCCCAGCGCAGTGGCATGCGCTGCCAGGGCTCGGGCTCGGACGGCCGCCAGCCACCGCCGCCGCGTTCCCAGTGGCGGTTGCCGAACACACGCACGCGCCGCAACACAGGGCCGACCCGCAGGCTCACATCGGCCACACGTGTGTCGGGCGAAGGTGCCACCGCGCGGCCGGTCAGCAGCACATCGGTGGCAGGTTTCAGCAGCCCGAATTCAGAAGCCGCACGCAGGCTGGTGCTGAGCGGGTCGCCCCAGAACACGTCGCCGGCCAGGATGGGCAGTTGCGGGCTGGCCACTTCGGGGCCTTGTGCGCCGATCAGGAAGGTGGCCTTGACGACGGCGTACACGGTCTCCACCCCGGCCGCGTCGGGGAACACCGACAGCGACGCCGTGAAGGGTGTGTGGTTGACGACCTGGAGCATGGCGAGTGTTTTGAAAGCGCTCAGTTCTGCGCGATCTTCGAGCCCTTGATCACCACGTCGCCAGAGGCCTTCACGCTGATCTTGCCGCTGCCCTCCAGCGTGATGTCCTTGCCCTTGATGGTGATGGTGCCGTCCTTCTTCATCGTGATGCTGGCGCTGCCGGTCTTCAGCGTGATCTCGTCGGCCGCTTCCAGCACGTACTTCTTGCCTACGTTCAGGGTGTCGTCCTTGGTCACCTGGGTGGCCCGTGCGTCGCCCACGCTCAGCGTCAGCTTCTTGGCGATGTCCACCGTCTGGTTGCCGCCGACCGTGGTGCTCTGGTTGGTGCCGATGCTCACGCTCTGCGCCGCACCCACGGTCAGCGCCTGCGCGGCGCCGATGGCGATTTCCTGCGCCGCACCCACCGAGATGGTCTCGTTCACTCCGACCGAGTGGGTGCGCTGCAGTGCCACGGTGGCGGTCTCGCTGGCGCCCACGCTGATGCTGCGGTTGCGGCCGATGTTGATGGTCTCGTTGGCGCCCACACTTTCCGTGCGGTTGACGCCAATGGTGATGCTTTCGTTGTTGTCGACGGTCTCGGTGCGGTTGTGCTTGATGTGGCTGGTTTCGTCGTGGTCGATGGTCTTGCTGCGGTCATGACCGACCCAGTGCGTCTCGTCGTTCTCGACCTCGATGTCCTGGTTCTTTTCCGCGTGCAGCCAGACCTGTTCAGAACCCTTCTTGTCCTCGAAGCGCAGTGCGTTGGCATTGCCGTAGTTGCCGCCCTTGCTGCTGCGTGTCAGCACGCCGCTTTGTGTGGCGTTGGCGGGCAGTTCCCAGGGCGGCATTTGTTCGGCGTTGTAGACACGGCCGGTGATCAGCGGCCGGTCCGGGTCGCCTTCCAGGAAATCGACCACCACCTCTTGCCCGATGCGCGGGATCTGCACGAAGCCGAAGCTCTTGCCGGCCCAAGGCGAACTGGTGCGCACCCAGCAGGAGCTTTGCTCATTCTTCTGGCCGTAGCGGTCCCAGTGGAACTGCACCTTCACGCGGCCGTACTTGTCGGTGTGGATCTCTTCGCCGGCGGGACCCACCACCACCGCGGTCTGCGGGCCCTGCACAAAGGGCTTGGGCGTCTGGCGCGGCGGGCGGAAGGGTTGGACCGAGGGCATGGTCTCGAACTGGCACTGGAAGTCGTCCTGGCCGCCGTCGGCCTCATACGTGGACAGGCTGGCCATGACCGTGCTGCGCAGGACGAGGTGTTCGGCGTTCTGGTCGGCCCGCGGGTGGCGGGACAGCTTGAACAAGTGGCCCACGGCCAGTGAGCGCGAATTGCTGGCGCCGGACTGGCGTTCAAAGACGGCCTGTTGCTCTTCCAGTTGGCAATCGGCCAGGTGCTGGCCGTCGGCCTTCTGCGTGTACTCGCCTTCGAAGTCGAACTGCTCGTAGTCGTCCAGCGCGTGGGACCGCGACTGGTGCTGTTCCACCTTCAGTGACGTGGACGGGCGTTCGAAGTCATAGCTGGTGAGCGCCACCTTGCCGGTGCGCACCTCGCGCGAATGA
>JANOAM010000601.1:0-5774 GCA_031411215.1 Betaproteobacteria bacterium | reverse complement strand
GGCAAACACCAGCATCGACATCAGCACCATCAGCCACGGTGCGACACCGCTCTTGCCCATGGCCACGCCGGTGATCAGGCCCCAGGCGGCGATGCCGATGGCGGTGGACAGCATCTCGCGCGCACCGCGCGCAAATTCAGGGTGGCGCCAGATAGGCGCCGCGGTCATCGGGTTCACTGGCCCGATTGTCGGGCCAAGGTCAGGCCCAGACGTGCTGCAGCCTTGCAGGCCGCAGCGGCACAGGGCTTACTTGCGCGTCACGCTGCCGCTGCCGGCGACGGTGCTCTTCACCGCCGCGTTGCCGCTGTAGCTGACGTCGCCGCTGCCGGCGATGCTGACGTTCAGCGTCTTGTTGGCGTGTACGGCGGCGTCACCGCTGCCGGCGATGTTGACCGAGACCTCTTCAGCCTTCATGTCACTCAAGCGCACGTCGCCGCTGCCGGCGATGCTGATCTTCAGCTTGCCGGTGCTGCCGTCTGCGCTGACGTCCCCGCTGCCGGAGATCGAAATGCCGAAGTCGCCGGTGACCAGCTGCTGCAGACGGGCGTTGCCCGATCCGGACAAGACCAGCTTGAGCGCTGGCGTGTTGAAGGCATCGATCTGGATGTCGCCAGCCCCTTCCGCGGACACACCCGACAGCTTGGGCACGCTGACGGTGACCAACATCTTGCTTCGGGTCGAGTAGGACTCGCCGCGCTTCACACGAACCACCAGGGTCGGACCCTGGTTGGTGTTTTCCACCACGGTTTCAACCAGGGCCAGCAGGTTGTCGTCGGCCTGGACCTGAACGGACTGGGCACCCTGCTTGACCACCAGGTCCATGGACCCCTTGAGCGAGATGGCCTGGAATTCGGCGACGTTGCGGCTGTCGGTGGCCATCTTGCCGGAGCCCTTGGTGTTGGCGGCGTGGCCGGTCAGCGGCAGCACGGCCAGGCACAGCAGCGCCGGGGCGATGAGGCTTTGCAGGGTGTGGCGGAAGGTGGTGTTCATGGGCGGCTCCAACTCGGGTTCGGTACGGTGAACCGGACTGTGCCGCACGCAGCGGGGCGGCGGAAGCCGCGGGCGATGCGCTGCGACTGGGCGCGATGAACTGGAATTGGAGGGGATTCGGGCGGCAAGCAGGCCGCCCCGGCGTCAGTGAGAGCCGGCCTTCTTGGTGTCGGCTTTGGCGACCTTTTTGGGCTCGGGCTCCCGGCCAGCGTCTTCGGCAGCCACCACGGCTGCGGGCTCGGGCGTCGGCGGCACGGCCTCGATCTTGTTCTCGGCCATGTACTCGTTCATTTCCTTCCACCCGGCAAACACGGAAGCCTTGTCGGCCTTCTTGTTCTGCGCGTAGCAGGCTTCCACCGAACGGGCCGCATGCCGGCAGCCTGCGCCTATGGCCTTGCCTTCGGCCTCGCGCCGCGCGGCCGCTTGCGTGGCGGACTCAATGCCCAGCTGGTCGCAGCCGACCAGACCGGCGAGAGACAGCGTGAGGAGGAGGGGGGCAAGGCGGCGCATGGTGCAGGCAACAAAGGTGCTGCCCGGGTTATCGGCCGCTGCGTCAGGAAGCTTGAAGGCGCTTGAGGAATTCCGTCGCCGCGGTGCGCCGGCCGCCGGGTTGTTGCACGTCCAGCAGTTCCAGCGCGTCCTGCCCGCAGGCGACGACCAGGCGGCCCGGCAAGTCCAGCACTTGCCCGGGGGCGCCTTGCGCAGCAACGACGCGGCCGCGCCACAGCTTCAGCGGCTGGCCCGCGATGTCGGCTGTGCAGCCGGGAAAAGGGTCGAAGGCGCGCAGGCGGCGTTCCAGCTCGGCGGCCGGGCGTGCCCAGTCCAGGGCGGCTTCAGCCTTGGCGATCTTGTGGGCGTAGTTGACGCCGTCCGTGGGCTGCGCCGTGCGCGTCAGCGCACCGGCTTCCAGCGCGGCCAGGGACTGCACGATCAGCCGCGCACCCAGCGCCGCCATGCGGTCGTGCAGCGTGGCGGTGGTGTCGTCGACGCGTATGGACTCCTGCTCGCGCAGCAGCATGTCGCCGGTGTCCAGGCCTTCGTCCATCTGCATGATGGTGATGCCGGTGACCGTGTCGCCGGCCTCGATGGCGCGGTGGATGGGCGCCGCGCCGCGCCAGCGCGGCAGCAAGGAGCCGTGGATGTTCAGGCAGCCGCGCGCGGGCAGGTCCAGCACCCAGCGCGGCAGGATCAGGCCGTAGGCGGCCACCACCAAGACCTGGGGCGCCGCTTGTTCCAGTTGGGCCCGTGCGGCGGCCGCGTCGTCAGGGTACTTGCCGTCCAGGCGCAGGCTTCGCGGTTGGGCCACCGGCAGGCCGTGATCCAGGGCGAACTGCTTCACCGGTGATGCCTGCAGCTTCAGCCCGCGGCCGGCGGGGCGGTCCGGCTGGGTCAGAACCAGACGCAGCGTGTGCCCGGCTGCATGCAAGGCAGCCAACGCTGCGCGGGCGAATTCCGGCGTGCCGGCGAAGGCGATGTCCATGTGCAGCGCAGCAGTCAGGCCGAGCGCTGTTCCTCGCGTGTCTTCTTCAGCATCTTGGTCTTGATGCGGTCGCGTTTGAGCGGGCTGAGGTACTCGACGAAGACCTTGCCCAGCAGGTGGTCCATCTCGTGCTGCACGCACACCGCTCGGAGATCTTTGGCGTCCAGTTCAAACAGCTCGCCAGCACGGTTCAGTGCCTGGACCCTGACGTGGGCGTGGCGCTCCACTTTGTCGTAGATGAGCGGCACGGACAGGCAGCCCTCCTCGGCGATGGTCATCTCAACGCTGGCCCAGCTGAGCGCCGGGTTGATCAACACCAACGGCTCGTCGCGCTGCTCGGACGTGTCCATGACGATGATGCGCTGGTGCACGTCCACCTGGGTGGCCGCCAGGCCCACGCCCTCGGCGGCGTACATGGTCTCCAGCATGTCTTCCACCAGGCGGCGGACACGGTCGTCCACCTGCTCCACGGGGCGCGCCACGGTGTGCAGGCGGGGGTCGGGGTATCGCAGGATGTTCAGTAGAGCCATGGGAAGGAAAGCGGATGAGGCAGGACGCCAGGGATCAGATGGGGGCCGAAACAGCTGGCAACAGCTGTGGACCTGCTGCAACGGCGGGCTCCGTGAAGGGGCTCACAACCAGGGCCAGCCGAGGCCGGTTTGTTTGCAGTATCAAGGGTTTACGGGCAGAATCTATGAAACCATATGAGCATTGTCGCCACTCAAATTGTCGCCGCATGAATTGTCGCCGCAGTTGGGCGCGGCTGCCTTGTCAGGGCTACCCTGGGCGGCGCCTGATCGTGGTTCCAGCGCAAGGCTGGCATTTAGGCATTGACCCCTGCCGCACGGAGACCCCAGCGTGATGAGCAAGACTGAACTGCAAGGCCGTGGTGCTTGGCCCCACGTGGGGCTGAAGCCCGCGCTGCTGACGGTTGCCGTGGTGGCGACTTCGGCGTTGTGGGGTTCGCTGGGCACCGCCCAGGCGCAAACCAGCCGCCTGCCCGTCACACCCGAGTGGCGCGACACCGCCAACCGCGTGGCGCAGGCCGGCGTGCCGCTGTCGGACCTGGCGCCCAACGCGCCCGATTCGCACACCGTGCAACCGGGCGACACGCTGTGGGGCATTTCCGGCCTGTTCCTCAAGAGCGCCTGGCGTTGGCCCGAACTCTGGGGCATGAACCTGAACCAGATCCGCAACCCGCACCTGATCTACCCCGGCCAGCAGCTGTTCCTGGAAAAGAAGGACGGCCGCGCCACGTTGCGCATGGGCAGCGCCGGTGACGGTGCACCTTCCAACACGGTGCGGATGTCTCCGCGCGTGCGTGCCAGCCTGCTGGACAACGGCGCCATCGCGGCCATCCCGCTGCATCTGATCGGCCCGTTCCTGAACGAGGCCGTGATCTTCAACAGTGACGAGTTGGACAAGGCGCCGCGTGTGGTGGCCACGCAAGAAGGCCGCGTGATGGTCTCGCGCGGCGAAACCGCCTATGTGCGCGGCGACCTCAGCGGCGCACGCGACTTCCGCCTGTTCCGCCAACTGGTACCTTTGCGCGACCCGATCACCAAAGAAGTGTTGGGCCATGAAGGCCGCTATGTGGGCACGGCCGAGTTGACGAAGGCCGGCGGCACGGACGGCCCCGCCATCGTGCCAGCCACCTTCAAGGTCACCAGCACACGCCTGGAAGCCGTGACCGGCGACCGCCTGTCCCCCGTGCCGCAGCAGGAGCTGGTGGCCTATGTGCCCCATGCGCCCACGGGCGTTGTGGAAGGCCGCATCGTGTCGGTCTATGGCGAAGGCCTGCAAGCCGGCCAGAACCAGGTGATCACCATCAACCGCGGCCAGCGTGACGGCATGGAGCGCGGCCACGTGCTGGCCCTGTGGCGCGCAGGTGTGAACACCACCGACAAGGTCAGCGGCGACAAGGCCGCGCTGAAGCTGCCCGACGAACGGCACGGCATGCTCTTCGTGTTCCGTGTGTTCGAACGCGTGTCCTACGCGCTGATCCTGAACGTGCAGGAACCGGTGCGCGCGGGTGACCGCTTCACGCAGCCCTGACCTTCGGTTCTGAGCGCCGCTCGCTGAGCCTGGCCCGTGCTCGGAGCCGAGGAATTCGCGGCCTGGTTCAGGCTACTGGAAACCCCTGGTGTCGGCCGTGGTGCTGCCCGGCGCCTGCTGGCGGCCTGCGGCTCACCTGAGCGCGTGCTGAGTGCCAAGCCCGCCCTCTGGCGCGAAGTTGGCGGCCTGGATGCCGCTGCGGGCCTGACCCAACCACCCGATGTCGTCACCGAACGCCTCGCCGCGGCGCAAGCCTGGCTGGCAGGTGGCCAAGACCGCGGCGCCATCGCACTGGGAGACCCGACCTACCCCGCCCTGCTGCTGCAAACGGCCGACCCACCGCTGCTGTTGTACGTGCAGGGCGACGCCGCACACCTGTCGCAGCGCTCGGTGGCGGTGGTTGGCAGCCGGAACGCCACACCCCAGGGCCTGGCCAACGCCAGCGCCTTTTCAGAGGCCCTGTCGCGGCAGGGCTGGGTGGTGGTGTCGGGCTTGGCGCAGGGCATAGACGGCGCAGCCCATGAAGGCGCGCTGCAGGGCCCGTCGGGCACTGTGGCCGTGGTCGGCACGGGGCTGGACCGCATCTACCCACCCGGGCACAGGGCGCTGGCACGCCGGATCGCCAGCCAAGGCGTCATCACAAGCGAATACCCACCCGGAACGCCCGCGCTGCCGCTGAACTTCCCGCAGCGCAACCGGATCATTGCCGGGCTGTCGCTGGGCACGCTGGTGGTGGAAGCGGCCGTGCAGTCGGGCTCGCTGATCACCGCGCGGATGGCCAGCGAGGCTGGCCGCGAAGTCTTTGCAATTCCCGGCTCGATTCATTCGCCACAGGCCAAAGGCTGCCACGCGCTGCTGAAGCAGGGCGCCAAGCTGGTGGAATCGGCCGAAGACATCCTGGAAGAGCTGCGGGGCGGCGGGCTCCGCCAACCCGAGCTGCCGCTGAGCGGCCCGAGCGCCCAGAGCACCACCGAAGACCCGCTGCTGCACGCGCTGGGCCACGACCCGGTGACCTTGGACGCCCTGCTGGCCCGCACCGGCTGGCCCGTGTCCGAGCTCTCAGCGCGGCTCTTGACCCTGGAGCTGGATGGCCTGGTGGCACGCCTGCCGGGAGGCCTTTTTCAGGCCCTTCAGCGCGCCTGACCCTCGGGTATAGTGGGTTCATGTTCGACGTTCTGGTCTACCTCTACGAGAACTACTGGCGCCCGGACGCCTGCCCCGAACCCAAGCAGCTGTCGCGCAAGCTCAG
>JANOAM010000600.1:0-4565 GCA_031411215.1 Betaproteobacteria bacterium | reverse complement strand
CTGGCGTTGTTGACCAGGATGTCGATGCCGCCAAAACGTTCCACCGCTGCCGCCACGGCCGCAGCCACGGCGTTTTCGTCGCGGATGTCAGTCTGCACCGCCAGGGCCTGGCCGCCAGCGGCTTCCACTTCCGCTGCCGCGCTGGCCAGCGTGCCGGGCAGCTTGGGGTTGGGCTCCACCGTCTTGGCCAGCAGCACGATGTTGGCGCCGTCCTGCGCCGCACGTTTGGCGATGGCCAGGCCGATGCCGCGGCTGCCGCCGGTGATGACCAGGGTCTTGCCTTTGAGGGATGCTGTCATGTGTGCTCCAGGTGAAGGTGGGGCCACACATGGGTGGCGATGTGCAGGGCGATGGCGTTGGCGCAGTAGCGGTAGACCGGTTCGCCGGGGTGAAAACCGTCACTGGCCATGACGCCAATGTTGAGCGGCATCTCCATGTCCACCAGGGACACGTCGCCGCGTGTGGCCACCCAGTCCGCCAACGCCGCGTTGTGGCGGCGTGCGTCGGCACCAGCCACCCAGCGCAGCGGCTGCGGCAGGCCCGGGAAGTGGTGCACGGGCGGCAACGGCGCGAAGACGACATGCTGGCAGCCGTGGCCGTTGCGCAGCCAGTTGGCCAGCGCCTCGCGCGCAGTCATGGCGCGTCGGCTGGGGATCTGGTCGACGACGTCATTGACACCGGTCACCACCACGGCCACGTCGGCCGGCGCATGACCCTCGTCACGCAGGAGCGCCAGCGTCTGCGCGGTGGTCAGGCCACTGCGCGCGCGCAGCTGCCAGTGCACCCGCGCCGACGCCGCTTCGGCCAAGCGCCGTGCCATGCGGTGCGCCAGCGCGTCGGCCTGGCGGCCCACGCCCACACCGGCGGCGGAGGAATCGCCGGTCACCAGCAAGCGCAGCGGCGTGCCCTGACCTGTGGTACCCCGGCGTGCGCCATCGGGCTCGGGCAGCTTGGGCAGACGCGCGCGCGTGGTGACGGCCTGCGCCACCAGCACGGGACTCAGGATCAGCTTGGCGGTGAGCGACATCACCAAGGCCGGCTCAGAACGCGCTGAAATCCGGCTTGCGCTTCTGGAAGAAGGCTTGGAAGGCTTCCATGGCTTCGGGGCTGCGCAGACGCTGGCCGAAGATCTCGCTTTCGGTGCGGATGGTCTGGAGCACCAATTCCCGCGACGGCGCGCGCATCAGCGCCTTGGCCTCACGCACGGCGCCGGGCGGCAGTGCGTTGAAGCGTTCAGCCACGCGGCGGGCGTGGTTGACGACCTCGCTGGCCGTGATCACCGCGGTGGCGATGCCGCAGTCCACCGCTTGTTCCGGCGTGAACGGGTCGCCGGTCAGCAGCTTCTCGGCGGCACGGCGGTGGCCCATCAGCTGTGGCACGACCAGGCTGCTGGCAAATTCCGGCACCAGGCCCAGCGCCACGAAAGGCATGGCCAGGCGCGCGTCGTCGGCCACGAAGACGAAGTCGCAGTGCAGCAGCATCGTCGTGCCGATGCCAATCGCGGCACCGGTGACCGCGGCCACGACGGGCTTGTCACAGTCCAGCAGCGCGCGCATGAAGCGGATGGTGGGTGTGTCCATCAGGTCGGCGCCGGGCTTGGTGTTGGTGCCGCGCTGCATGAAGTCTTCAATGTCGTTGCCGCTGGTGAAGATGCCCGGCTGACCAGTGATCAGCACGGCGCGCACGGCCTTGACCTCACGCGCGCCGTTCAGCGCGTCGGCCATGGCTTGGTACATGGCCTGGGTCAGCGCGTTCTTCTTCTCGGGGCGCGCGATTTCGATGGTCAGCACACCATTCAGCGTGGCGGTCTTGATGCTCAAGGGGTCTCCTTTTCGTGCGCGCTCAGGTGGCGCGGTAGTGTTGCCAATGGTCGGCCAGGTGCATGAGGTGGGCGCGTGCGAACGCACCCTTGTCCAGCGCACCGTACGCGAAGTGGGGCTGAAGTGCGCCGGTGTGGGCGTCGAAGTCGCGCAACGCCTTGCTCAGGCGCGCCACGGCGTCGGGCAGCAGCAGCGCCGCGGCCAGGGCCGGCGCGCCGGGAATCGCTTCGCTCAGACCGTGGCTCATGCGGCCACGGCCGTCGAACACGGCAAAGGCCAGCTTGCCGACCGTGCCGCGGAACAACGCGGGTTTCAGTTCGGGGAAACCGCGCAGCGAAAACTCGATGCTCTGCGCGGCATGCTCAAGAACTTGCGACAGCGTCCAGCCCTCGGCCATGCGCGCGGTGGGCGGCAGTGTCTCCAGCGTGCGCAGCGCCGAGGCGACGTCCGGGAAGCCGGCCACCGGTTTCACATCGCAGCCCGCCAACGCCCAGGGCGCAACAGCACCCGCAGCCAGCACGGTGCGGCGCCGCACGGACTCACACCCGTTCCAGAATGCCGGCCGCACCCTGGCCCATGCCCACGCACATGGTCACCATGCCGTACTTCAGCTGCTGGCGATGCAGCGCGTGCACCACCGTGGCCGCGCGGATGGCACCCGTGGCACCCAGCGGGTGGCCCAGCGCGATGGCGCCGCCCATGGGGTTCACACGTTCCGGGTTCAGACCCACGGTGCGGATGACGGCCAGCGCCTGCGCGGCAAAGGCTTCGTTCAGTTCCACCCAGCCCATGTCGTCAAGGCTCAGGCCGGCGTACTTCAGCGCCGCGGGGATGGCTTCGATGGGGCCGATGCCCATGATCTCTGGCGCCACACCGCGCGCGGCATAACTGACAAAACGAGCGAGTGGCTTCAGGCCGAAGGTCTTCACGGCCTTCTCGCTGGCCAGGATCAGTGCACCGGCGCCGTCACTGGTCTGGCTGCTGTTGCCAGCCGTGACGCTGCCCTTGGCGGCAAACACGGGCTTCAACTTGGCCAGGCCTTCCAGGCTGGTGTCGGGGCGCGCGCCCTCGTCCAGATTGACCGTTCGGGTCTTGCTGCTCGTTTCGCCCGTGGCCAGGTTGGGGAAGCGGTCGACCACCGTTACCGGCGTCATCTCGGCCGTGAAGTGGCCGGCGGCCTGCGCGGCCAGCGCCTTCTGGTGCGAAGCCAGCGCAAACGCGTCCTGGTCTTCGCGGCTGACCTTCCACTGCGCGGCCACCTTCTCCGCCGTCAGACCCATGCCGTAGGCGATGCCGAGGTTTTCGTCGCGGGCAAAGACTTCCGGGTTGAAGCTGGGCTTGTTGCCGCCCATGGGCACCAGGCTCATGCTCTCGGCACCCCCAGCGATCATCACGTCGGCCTCACCGACACGGATGCGGTCGGCCGCCATCTGCAGCGC
The DNA here is from genome assembly GCA_031411215.1 of Betaproteobacteria bacterium. Classification (GTDB taxonomy): domain Bacteria; phylum Pseudomonadota; class Gammaproteobacteria; order Burkholderiales; family Burkholderiaceae_C; genus Rubrivivax. The sequence goes on along the minus strand of JANOAM010000600.1, from coordinate 1,306 downwards.
CGTCAGCCCACTGGCGCAGAAACGGTTGACGGTGACACCGCCCACGCTGTGCGGCAGCCCGGCCAGCACCATGGCGGCACGCGCCATGTTCATGCCCTGCTCACCTTCGGGGAAGCTGCAGCCGATGATGGCGTCTTCAATCGCCTTCGGGTCCAGGCTGGGCACCTGCGCCAGCGCGCTGCGCACCGCCGCCACCAGCAGGTCGTCAGGCCGCGTGTTGCGGAAGAAGCCGCGGCCGCTGCGGCCGATGGGCGTGCGCGTGGCGGCGACGATGTAGGCGTCTTGCACTTGTTTGCTCATGTTCGTCGTCCTTGTGATCAGTTGCGCACCGGCTTGCCGGTGGACAGCATGCCCATGATGCGTTCTTGCGACTTGGGGTGGTCCAGCAGGCTGCAGAAGCGGTCGCGCTCCATGGCGTGCAGGTACTCCTCGGTCACCAGGCTGCCGGCGTCCACGTCACCGCCACACACCACTTCGGCGATCAGCGTGCTGATGTGGAAATCATGTGCGCTGATGAAACCGCCGTCGCGCATGTTGGCCAGCTGTCCCTTGATGGTGGCGATGGCCGAGCGCCCCGCCACCGGGAACAGCGACTTCGCAGGCGGCCGGTAGCCGCTGTCGGCCATGGCCTTGGCCTGCGTGATGGCCACGAACAGCAGTTCGTCCTTGTGCGGCACGATGACATCGCTCCACAGCAGGTAGCCGAGCTTGCGCGACTCGATGGCACTGCTGCCCACCTTGGCCATGGCGGCATTGGTGAAGCCGTCCAGCACGAACTTCTGGACATCGGCGTTGGCGTTGCCTGCCGACGCCATCTCGGCCGCGCGGCGCGCGATATAGGCCAGGCCGCCGCCGGCGGGCACCAGGCCCACGCCCACTTCCACCAAGCCCATGTAGCTTTCCATGGCGGCCACGCGGCGGGCGCAGTGCACGGCAATCTCGTTGCCACCGCCCAGAGCGATGCCGCGAATGGCGGCCACCACCGGCACCTGCGCATAGCGCACACGCAGCATGGCGTCCTGCAGCTTCTTGATCTCCGGCTTGATGCCTTTGCTGCCGTGTTTCATGAACACCGGCATCAGGCTTTCCAGGTTGGCGCCGGCACTGAACACATCGTCCGGCGACCAGATCACCAAGCCGTCGTAGGACGCTTCGGCCAGTTCCACGGCCTTCAACAAGCCTTCGACCACGGCCTGGCTGATGAGGTGCAGCTTGCAGGTGATGCTGGCGATCAGCACTTCACCATCCATCGTCCACAGGCGCACGTCGTCGTTCTTGAAGATCTCCGTGCCCCTCTTCAAGGGCG
>JANOAM010000599.1:0-1648 GCA_031411215.1 Betaproteobacteria bacterium | reverse complement strand
CGCTTCGGCCAGCAAACGCTTGGCGGCTTCCACGTCAAAGCTGCGGCGTGTGGCGCCGGTGTCGCGTTCACTGCCCGGCAGGTCCAGCGGCACCAGGCTGCTGATGAACTTGCCGCGGCCGTTGAGCAGCACCTTGATCTCCGACGCCGTGTCCACCAGGTGCGCCAGCGCCTGGCGCAGCTTCTTGTTCTGTCCCAACACCGGGTCCTTCATGTTGATCATGAAATAGAAGACGCTGAGGCTGGGCGTGGCGTGCAGGTCGAAGCGGCGTGCGTATTCGTCGTTCAGGCGCAGGTCGCCATTGGCCTCCATGCGCGCCATCTTGGTGAAGTTGGCGCGGTCCAGGGCCTGGCGGTCCAGCTCACCATTCAGGAATCGCAGCATCGCGGGCTGGGCTTCTTCGATCAGCGGCATGTCCACGGCATCCAGGAAAGGCAGCTTCCTGCCGGCGTCCTTCAGCAGGCCTCGTTCGGCGTCCCCCGGCCCGCCGACGCTGGGGTAGACACCGTGGTAGTTAGGATTCTTCACCAGGTGCAGCACGCCCTTGCGGTCCGCATTGCTCAGCATGAAGGCGCCCGTGCCCACGGGGTTGACGGACAGGCGGTCACCGAAGTGGCGCACGGCTTCCGGCGCCACCACCGCCGTGGGCGACATGGCCAACGTGTACAGGAACAGCGGATTGGGCTTGGTGAGCTTGATGCGCAGGCGCAGGTTGTCCAGCTTCTGCAGGCCTTCCACGGGCAGGGCCATCAGGTCGTCCGGATTCGTGGGCGTCGCGGGTGCCTTGGCGGTGGCGGCGCGCCAGGCATCCAGACCGGCCACCGCGCCTTCCATCGCGAACCAGCTCTTGGTGTTGACACGCGCGTCGGCGTAGCGGCGCAGGCTGTAGATCACGTCGTCGGCCGTGACTTCGCGGCCCTTGCCGCCAGGGAATGCGGGGCTGTCGTGGAAGCGCAGCCCCTTCCTCAGCGTCAGCGTGTAGCTCAGCTTGTCGGCCGACAGTTCCGGCATACGCTCCAGCAGGTCGGGCTCCAGCTTGTAGGGCCGCTGCAGGTAGTTGAAACGCAGCAGCGTGCTGTAGGTCATCACGACGATGTCGTTGGACGACAGGCTGAATTGGCGCTGCGGGTCCAGCGATTCGAAGGGCGTGGTGCGGGCCACCGTCAACACCTTCAGCGGCGCGGTCTGCGCGTGCGCGGACAGACCACCGGCCATGACGCAGAGGGTCCAGGCCGCTCTCAGAAGAACGTGTTTCATGCGGGCGCCCCTTCCGCCGTGGCGGCATGGACCAGATGGCAGGCCACGCGGTAGCCGACGTGGGTGTCCAGCAGCACCGGCAGCTCGGTCTTGCATCGAGGCAACGCGCGAGGGCAACGGGTGTGGAAAGCACAACCCGGCGGCGGGCGGCTGGGGCTGGGCACGTCGCCCTGCAGCGGCGCCTGCTGTTGGCGCTGGCGCGGGTCAATGTGCGGCGCGGCGGCCAGCAGGCTCTGCGTGTAGGGATGCTGCGGGTTGGCGAACAGCTCGGCCGTGCTGCCGGTCTCGACCACACGGCCCAGGTACATCACGGCCACGCGGTCGCAGAGGTACTGCACCACCGACAGGTCGTGCGACACGAACAGGTAGGACAGCTGGAACTGCTGCTGCA
>JANOAM010000598.1:0-3008 GCA_031411215.1 Betaproteobacteria bacterium | reverse complement strand
TGCCCAAACCCTTTGAAATGCGTGAGCTGCTGGCCCGGGTACGTGCCGTGCTGCGCCGCGCCGATGTGACGGCGGCAGCGGCCGCATTGGTAGACACGGCACCAGCATCGCTAGAGGCCAGCCCCGCCGGCCGCCGGGTGTTCACGCCGCGCTCGGAACGAAGACATAGCCGACGTTGCGCACGGTCTTGATGACCTCCGGCTTGTCGGGGTTGCGTTCGATCTTGCGGCGCAGACGCATCACTCGCAGGTCGATGCTGCGGTCGAACACGTCCCAGCCGCGGTTGTGCGCCTGTTCCATGATCTGGTCGCGGTTCAGCGGCCGGTTGGGGTGGCGCGCAAACAGCGCCAGCAGGTCGAACTCCGCGGCCGTGATCTCGATCTCGCTGCCGTCGGTGGCAAAGAGCTTGCGCTGGTCCAGGTCCAGCTGGCGGTCGCCAAAGAGCACACGGCAGGCCTGGTCGGCCGCGCTGGCGGGTGTGGCCGCGACGGACGCGGACGCTGCTGCGGTGATCTGCGAACGGCGCAGCACCGCACGCACACGCGCCAGCAGTTCACGCAGTTCATAGGGCTTGGCGACATAGTCGTCGGCACCCAGTTCCAGCCCCACGATGCGGTCCACCGATTCGCTGGCGGTGGTGAGCATCACGATGGCCACCTGGGGGTGCAATTCGCGCAGCCAGCGCGCCAGCGACAGGCCGTTTTCGCCGGGCATGTTGATGTCCAGCACGGCCAGGTCGGGGGGGGCGGCGGCGATCAACTCACGCGCCTGGGCCGCATCTTCGGCCATGCGCACGGCAAAACCGTGGCGGCCGAAGTATTCGGCCAGCAGGCCGCGCAACTCGGGCTCGTCGTCCACGACGAGCAGCGAGGGGGGCGAGGCGGGTGCGACGGTGGTGGCCATGTCGGCGGGATCATATCGGCCAGCCTCGCGTCCCGGACCGGCGACGCGCTGCCCCTGGACAGGGAAGGCAGCCAGCAGGTTGGCGAAAGGGGGCATGGTCATCTCCATACCCCCAATGGTGGGAGTTGCCGGTATCGGCTGTGAATCAGTCGGGCTGGGGCCAGGTTTCATTTGTTGTGGCCACGCCCAGCCGCGCCGAACAAAGCAAACACGCGGGGCCGTGGTGCGAAACGGGGCCGATACCCCCGGACACCACAGTAGAGACCAACCCGCAGCACGGTGCTGCTCCCCGACCAAGGTCCCTCCATGAACAGCGTCGTCCCCTGGCTCATCCCCGGACATCTGGCCCGCAGCGAAGCGTTTGCGGAAGACCTGGCCGAGGACAGCACTTTCGCCGAACCCACGCCGCCGCGTGTGCACATGCTCAGCGCCACGCTGCTGTGTGCCGTGCCGGTGGCCGTGGCGCTGTTGGGGGGCGTGGCCGCCTTCATCCACACCGTCGGTTGAAGACGCGCCTGCCCCGTACCCAGCCCTTTCACGAGACGCCTCTTCAAGGCGCGGGCATTTGCTCAGGGAATTGCTGTTGATGTGACCGGAAACCCGCCCTAAGGGCGGACCCGCCGGGACTGGCGGGATCAGCGCGCCAACACACGCCCAAACAGCGCCGGCACATCAAAGCTCAAGCCTTGTGCGCTGGCCTGCACCGGCGCACCGCCCAGCAGGTCACTCAGTTCGCCGGGCGCCAGGCCTTCGGGCAGCGTGATGGTGACGCGGCGCACCGTCTCCGCGTTGTTCAGCGCCACGATGGCCCAGTTGTCACCCAGGCGGCGCAGCAGCACCAGCACATGCTCGTCCGCGAAGAGTGGCGCACCCAGGCTGCCGCGTCGCAGCACTGGGTTGTCGTGGCGCATGCGGATCAGCCGCTTGAAGTCCGCCAGCAAGGCCAGGTCCGGCTGCCCGCCTTCGTCGGCCCAGGGGTAGGGCATGCGGTTCATGGGGTCGTCGCCGCCCGTCAGGCCCACCTCGTCGCCGTAGTACACGCTGGGTGCACCCGGGTAGGCCATCTGGAACAAGACGGCCAGTTTCAACCGCTGCTTGGCACGTGCGATGGTTTGCGGGTCGCGCGTGTCGTCATGCCAACCGAAGACATGCAGCGCACGCGCCTGGTCGTGCGTGGACAGCAGGTTCATCAGCGCCTGGTGCGCAGCGGGCGGGTAAGCCTCCCGCAGGTGTTCCAGCTGCCGCACCAGCACGGCCGCGTTGCCGCCCGCCGCGTAGTCCTGCACCGTGTTGCGAAAGATGTAGTTCATGGTGCTGTCGAACATGTCGCCCAGGAAGTACTTGGACGCGTCGAACCAGGTCTCGGCCACGGTGATGGCGTCGGGCTTGTGCGCCTTCAGGTGGCTGCGCCATTCGCGCCAGAAGTCGTCCGGCACCCAGGGTGCAACGTCCATGCGCCAGCCGCTGGCACCGCGGTCCAGCCAGAGCTTGGTGACGCTGTCGGGCTTGCGGAAAGCGAAGTCTCGCCAGGCGGGGCTGGCCTTGTCCAGTTCCGGCAAGTCGGTCACGCCCACCCAGCCCTTGAACTGCTTGTCGGGGTCGGTCTGCGACGGGTCCAAGGTGAACCAGCTGGCATAGGGTGAGTCGGCCTTGATGCGGCCACCGGCAAACGCACCCTGGCCGCCGAAGTTTCCATAACGGTCGAAATAGATGGAATCCGCGCCGACGTGGTTCAGGCTGGCGTCAGGGATGACGCGGATGCCACGCTTGGCCGCCTCACGCGTGAGCCGTTCAAAGTCGGCATTGCTGCCAAAGCCGGGATCGATGTTCCTGTAGTCGGCGGTGTCGTACTTGTGGTTGCTGGAGGCGCGGAACACCGGCGTCATGTAGATGGTGTTGGCCCCCAGGTCCTGGATGTAGTCCAGCTTGTCGATGATGCCGACCAGGTCACCGCCGAAGAAGTCGTTGTTGTAGTGCTCGTCGCTGCCGTCACCCGTCTTGGGCACCCAGGGCTTGTCCATCCACCTGGCGTGTTTTTCCACCGTGTGTGCGTGGTAGCGGGTCTTGCCCGCCACGGGGTCGTTGCTCTTGTCGCCGTTGCGGAA
>JANOAM010000597.1:0-3463 GCA_031411215.1 Betaproteobacteria bacterium | reverse complement strand
GCCCACAGTCGTCAGGAAGAAACCACCGTCGCGGCTGTTGAAGGCCGTCATGGCGCGTGTGCCGTTGATGCCCACCAGCCAGTCGGCTTCAGACCGGCTGCGCGCGGCGTCCGCCAACCCGAGCATCTGCTTGTCGCTGCGTAGGTGATCAAAGCCGTCGCGTATGGCCTGCGGCGTCATGCTCTGCAGCCACAGGCGCGTGATGGGCTTGCCATGTGCCTTGTCGCCAAAGGCGTATTGCAGGATCAGGCGGAAGATCAACTCGCCTTCGCGGCCCGCGTCGCAGGCGTTGATGATGGCGCCCACGTCCTTGCGCTTGACCAATTTCACAACCGCATTCAGGCGGGTCTTGGCCTTGTCGATGGGTGCCACGTCAAAGTGCGGCGGCACCACGGGCAGGTGGGCAAAGCTCCACTTGCCGCGCTTGACCTCGAATTCGTCCGGGGCCTTGATCTCGACCAGGTGGCCCACCGCGCTGGTGACCACGTAGTCGTCGTTCTCAAAATGCTCGGCGAGTTTTTCAAACTTGCCCTTGGTGGGTGTCAGCGCCCGCACGATGTCCTGTGCGACGCTGGGCTTCTCGGCAATGATGATGGTCTTGCTCATGGTTCCTTAAGTGGCGTCGTCATGTCCCAAAGCCTGCCGCGAGAGCGTGCCTAGAATGGGCCCCTCTCGCGCGCACGCATACGCGCGCCTGTACGAATTCAATATACGTAATGACGAAGACCCCGCAAGCCACACTGAAGAAACAAGGTGCAGCCAAAAAAGCTGCTACCAAGCCCGCAGCGCCCAAAGCCCCGGCCGCGCCCGCAACGGGCCGCCGCATCCAGGTGCGCAAGAGCGGGGTGCATGGCAAGGGCGTTTTCGCGCTGCGGCCTATCGCGCGCGGCGAAGAGATCATCGAATACACCGGTGAGATCATCAGCTGGCCCGAGGCGCTGCGCCGCCACCCGCACGACCCGTTGGACCCCAACCACACCTTCTACTTCAGCCTGGACGACGGCAGCCACGTCATAGACGCCAAACACGGTGGCAACGCGGCGCGCTGGATCAACCACGCCTGCAAGCCCAACTGCGAAGCCGACGAGACCGAAGGCCGCGTCTTCATCAAGGCGCTGCGCAAGTTGAAGCCCGGCGAAGAGCTGTTCTACGACTACGGTCTGGTCATCGCAGAGCGCTACACGGCCAAGCTGAAGAAGGAATACGAATGCCGCTGCGGCAGCAAACAATGCCGCGGCACCATGCTCGCCCCAAAACGCTGAAGCCCGGGACATGAGCAACGGTCAGCATCTCCACTGGGGCGCCGAGGCGCTGTGGGAGAACCTGGACCCGTTGCTGGCGGGTGTCAGCGTGGAAGTGTTGCCGCGTTGCGAGTCCACCAACACCAAGCTGCTGGAGCGCGCGCGCGCTGTCAGCGGTGACCGCGACGCCCTGGTCACGCGGCCGGGTGAGCTGGAAGGCCAGATGCACTCGGCGCGCACGCCGCATGGCCGCCGGTCGGGCGATGCATCACCCTGCCTGCTGGTGGCCGAACAGCAGACCCGGGGCCGCGGCCGCCTGGGCCGTGACTGGGTCAGCGAGGCGGGTGCGTCGCTGACGTTTTCTCTGTCGCTGCCCATGGCACCCACGCAATGGGGCGGTTTGTCGCTGGCGGTGGGTCTGGCCCTGGCGGAGGCTCTGGACCCCGCGGACCCGCACCGCGTCGGCCTCAAGTGGCCCAACGACCTGTGGCTGCTGGACGGCCCGGGCCGCGGGCGCAAGCTGGGGGGCATCCTGATCGAAACGCTGTCCGTCGGCCATCAGCGCATGGTGGTGGTGGGCATCGGCCTGAACATCGCACCGCAAGGGGCGGCAGCGACGGCAGGCCTGGCCCATGGTTACGCCTGCCTGCAGGAACTGCAAGCCGAGTGGACGGCGCCGCAGGCCCTGGCCCGCGTGGCCGTGCCGCTGGTGCGGGCGCTGAAGGCCTTTGAGCACGACGGCTTTGCGCCCCTGGTGCCCGCCTACGCGCGACGCGACCTGCTGCGCGGCCAAGCCATCAGCAGCAGCGGTGGCAATGAAAACCTGCAGGGCACGGCACAAGGCGTGGACGAACAGGGCGCGCTGCTGCTGGACAGCGGCGGCCTGCACCGGGTGCTGAGCGGTGAGATCAGCGTGCGCCTGGCGCCTTCTGTCTAAAGCCCGCCGGAAGCCGGCCTGACACCCATGTTGCGCGCCCTGGTAGTCCTGCTGATCGTCGCCAACCTGGCCTTCTTCGGCTGGACGCGTGGCTGGTTCGGCACACCGCCGCGCCATGCCGAACGCGAACCCGAACGCCTCTTGGCCCAGGTGCGGCCCGAAGCCCTGAACGTGCTGCCGCCCAAGGCCGCCACGGTGGCGGTGCAGGCGGCGCGCGCGGCAGCGCTGTCCTGCCTGGAAGCCGGGCCCTTCAGCGACAACGACATCATCTCGGCCGAAGCGCTGCTGGTGGCCTCGCAGTTGAGCGAAGGCACCTGGCTGCGTGTGGACGGCGCGCCTCCGCCTGCGTGGCTGGTGTTTGCCGGCCGCTACCCGGAGCCTGCGCTGCGCAAGGCGCGCGAAGAAGACCTGAAGAAGCTGAAGCTGAGTTTTGAGCTGATCGACCGCCCGGCTGACCTGGCACCGGGCTTCGTGCTGTCGCGCCACACCAGCAAGGACGACGCGCAGGCCTGGATAGACAGCCGCGCCAACCTGGCCTTGAAAGGCCTGCGTGTGGTGCAACTGCCGGTGACGGCTTCGGCGTGGCGGCTGCGTGTGCCCAGGGCCGACACGGCCCAGACGGAAAAGATTCAGGCGCTGCCGGCCGAGGCCATGGCGGGTGGCTTCAAGCCCTGCGCCGCCCGACCCTGAGCCGTCGCGCCCTGAGCAGCACCAGCACCGCGGCGGCCAGCGCCACGCCAGCCACCCAGGCGCCGGATGCGGCGCCGCCGCCGCCACCGCCACTGCTCCCACCTGTGCTGCCGCCACCGCTGGTGCTGTCGCCTGCCACGCCCACCAGTTGCTGCGTGCTGTGGGTACGGCCTGCACTGTCCGTCACGCTCAGCTGCACCTTGAAGGCGCCGCCGGCCGTGGGTGTCAGCGCCGCGGTGCTGGCGTTGGTGGCGGTGGTGAATGCCGTGGCGATGCCGCCGCCATCCACGACGCTCCAGCTGTAGCCCGTGATGGTGGCGCCGCTGAGGGTGTTGCTGGCCGCGCCGCTGAGCGCCACGCTGGCATTGGCCGTGGGCGTGACCGTGGTGACGTCGATGCGCGCCACCGCCGTGGCCACGGCCGCCACCGCGCGGCCGGCGTCCAGCATCCCGGCGCCGCACAGCGTGCCGTTGGTGGGGCAGTAACACTGCAACTGGTCCACGCCGGTGGTGGGTGCGTGGCAGGCGGTGACGGGTGTGGTGTCGGTGCCGTTGTTGGCGCCCGTCTGCGGGAAGGCACGCGCCGTGGACTGCAG
>JANOAM010000596.1:0-3705 GCA_031411215.1 Betaproteobacteria bacterium | reverse complement strand
GCTCAGCTGCAGGAAGGCCAGGGTGCCGGTGGCACGGATCAGGACCTGCACCGGCGTGAAGCTTTCGCCGGCCGGCATGAACAGGCTGCTGCCGGCAACGAAGGCCAGCAGGTAGACGGCCATGCCCGCCAGCATCCAGGCGTCCTGGCGCTTCTTGAACGGCGTCCAGTTGACGGCGCGGTAGCCGTGCGACATCAGCGTGTGCTCCCGTAGTCGGCGGGTGCCAGCCCGGCCGGCCAAGGTGCATTGATGTGCGACGGGCTGCGTTGCGGCCACGACAGAACCAGCACGGCGGCCACGGCGAGGGTCACCAGCAGCCAGGCCAGACGTTGCCAACGGCGGTGGGCGCCGGTCATGAGCGTCGCTTCCACCACTTCAACAGCAGCAGCGGCCACAGCGCCGCTGCACCGGGCATCAGCAGCAGGCGGACTTGCAGCGGCATGCCTTGTGCGGCCGAGTCGACCTGCACCGCCCCCTTGACGACAAAGGCCGCCGCGAACAACAGGCCCAGCGCGGCATAGGCGGCGAGTGCATTGAGCAAAGTGCCCGCTAACCACTCCACGAGCGCGGGGGTCATGGTCTGATTCTCCAAGGGCGGGTGCGACTTTGCTGCATGGGCCTATCTTCCTACAGACTGCTTGTGCATCAGCCGATCAGCCCGTCAGCCCAACCGCCGCAGTCGCAGTCGCAGTCGCAGCAGCAGCGCGATGGTGGCCACCATCACCGCCAGGGCTGCCCAGGCGTGCGGCCACAACAACGGCAGGCCCAGCAGAAGCAGGCCGTCATTGCTGCCCGGCACCCACAGGCTGCCCCAACCCAGCAGCGCGCCGCCGGCCAGGCAACGCAGCGTCTGCGGCCAGGGCCATGGGCGCGGCCAGCGCCAGGTGCCGGCACGCCAGCCACCGGCCAGTGCACCGCCCAGCAGCGCGGCCGCCAGCGCCCACTGCATGGGCCGGCTGAGCGGGCGCGCCCCGGCCATCTGCTGGACCAGATCGGCCAACAGGTCGGTGTAGGCCCAGGCACCGGCCAGTGCCACCAGCAAGGCAAAGAGCACGCCTATTGACGCCGTCGCGGCGTGCGGGCCCCAGCCCCGTGGTGTGCGCCGCAGCGCCCACGCAGCACGCACCAGCAAGAGCGCGAGCAAGGCCCAGGCGAGCGCGGGTGCCGCGGACAGGAACAATGGCGCGCCGGCCACCGCCTGCGGTGCCGGCACTGCGCCGGTGGCCCGTGCCAGCTGGCAGCCCAGGTAGAAGCCGACCGGCGTGGCGGCGTAGGCCCATTGCCCGGAACCCAGGCGCGCCACCGCGCCCACCGCGCAGCCGCCATTGATCACCGCGCCCACACCCAGGATCACCGCGCCCGCCAGCGTCCAGCCCGTGACCCCGTAGCCCGCACCTACCGGCACCGGCTGGCCAGCGGCCTGCAAGACCAGCAAACCGGTGCCGGCCCACAGCGCAGCTTCGGCCAGCGCGGCAGCGCGCCGTACGCGCCGCGTGCGCAGGGTTTCTTCGACCGCCACCACCAAGCAAGTGGCACCGCGCTGCATGGCCAGCCCCATCAGGGCGGCGCACAGCAGCGCCAGCACCCACAGGGCGCCCGCAGGCATGGTGCGGAGTCAGCGGCCGCGCAGGCGCGCGATCCAGCCGAGCCACAGCGCACGGCGCAGCCACAGCAGCAACGCGCAGCACACCCAGACGCCGCAGGCCAGCATGAAGAGTTCACCACCGTCGCTGCTGCCATCGGTGTTGACCACGGCCACACCCAGCGGCGTGAAGAGGTGGAAGAACAGCGCGCCGCTGATGACCCCCAGCCCCATGGCCGCGCCCAACACCTGCACCACACGTTGTGAGCTGAGCAGCGCACCGGCCAGCAGCAGCACCGATGCGATCAGCTCGAAGCTGCCCACCACCTTGGCCGAGAAGATGCCGCCCGGTGCGAACAGACCCGGGAAGCCCAGGCTGGCTGCCCAGGGGTCCAGCTTGCCCTGGAAGATGTAGACGGTTTCGGGCGAGCCGGTGAACTTGAAGAACAGCGACTGGATGAACACAAACGCGACGAACAGCGTCAGGATCCAGTGACCGTGTTGTTTGAGCCATTTCATAGGTGTCCTCCTCGGCCTGGCGGTGCCCGCTGGCGCGGGTCACGCGTTCAGGTTACTTCTTCAACAAAGGCTGGAATTTCTCGTCCGCCATCCGGATGTAGCCCACCGGGTCCTTGGCCCACTTGGTCTGCACCTCGGCGTCGTAGTTCAGGTAGAGCTTGCCGTCGCGCACGGTGAACTGGTCGGGCTCCACCTTCACCAGGTAACCCTGGGTCACGCCGTAGGCACAGTAACCACCGTACTGCGGCGCGTACTTCTCGGGGTTGGCCTTGAACAGGTCCAGGTGAGCCTGGCTGCTGAACTTCCACTTGGCGCCCATCCAGTCGGACGTTAGCGAGTCCAGTCCTTTGACGGGCTTGCCCACGGTGAAGTAGGCCACTGTGTCGTAGCCGTTGATGGCGGTGTCGGTGCGGCCGCTGAAGAAGCTGTTCTTCAGCGTGTTGATGGGCGGCTCCGCCGCGTGGGCGGCGGTGCCTGCGAGCAAGGCGGCGGTCGCGCCCAGGCACAACAACACGCGGCGTGTCAGGCGGCTTGCAAAAGGGTGGTGCATGTTTCTTCCTTCTTCCTGAGGCTGCGTTCGTGTGCCACCGTGCCCGGCGCTTTGCCGAAGTCGGTGGGCAGTGGTGTGCCGTTGTGCTGGCAATGCGTGGACAGCAGGGCGAAGTGGTGCAGTGCGTGACTGGCCACAAAGGTCAGTTCACGTGCCAGGGTAGACGGCGCGGCAAACGTGAATTCACCTGCGGTACCCGCGATGCCCAGCACCTGCACGGGCACGTCCAGCGCGTGGGTGTGCCAGCGGGCCAGTTCCTTGCGCAAGGCCATCAGCCGCCGCGCGGCCACGGCGGGCTGGGTCTCCACGCTGCGGTCACGCAGGCGGCTGTCGTAGTCCACCACACCCGTGCGGGCGGGGAAGACCAGCGCGTCGTAGTGCTCGATGACATGGCGCAGGTGCGCACCCACCGGCCCGGCCAGGCGTGGGCCTTCGGGCAGCGCGTGCGCCGCCACCAGCGTCAGCGCCTGGTCCAGCACCTGCTGGTTGAAGGCCAGCAACGGGCCGTGGTCGGACATCATGGCAATGGGCGCGAAGACCTGGCGCAGCAACGTTCAGCGCGAGGCCACCGTCATGCTCAGGGCACGCAGGCCGGCCATGTGGATGCGCGACAGCTGCTCGGCCGTGGGCACCACGTTGTGCTCACCGCGGCTGGCCAAACCCAGGCGGATGGCTTCGACAGCCTCGGCCATCACCTGGGCGCGGGTCAGGCCCATGCCTTGCGTTTCGACGACGACATTGAAGTCGCCGTTGGGGATCTGGCCGGCAGCACGGGCACGTTGCGCTTCAGCTTGCACGCTGGCGCGGCTAACGACAGATGTGTAGACCATCGGCTGGTCGGTGGAGATCTGGCCGATCTCGGCCGCGAAGGTGGAGCCGGCGCCGATCAGGGCCAGCACGAAGGTCAGGGCGGTCTTGGTGGTCATGAGAGATTCCTTGTGGGTCGGTTGCAGAGGATTTGGACCAGTTGGTCCCTTCCGTCTTGCCTTGCGAGTCTTGTGGTTGGCAGGGCTGGCCGGATGAAAGTAGGTCGGGCCCACACGCCTTTCTTTAC
>JANOAM010000595.1:0-1858 GCA_031411215.1 Betaproteobacteria bacterium | reverse complement strand
GGTTCCGTCGTCTGACGGTGGACGGCTTCCTGGCCAGCCTGCCGCTGGACCTGCTGCTGTCGCCCTGGGCCCTGGCGCTGCTGGGGCTGGTGGTGGGCAGCTTCCTGAACGTGGTGGTGCACCGCCTGCCGTTGATGCTGGAACGGCAATGGTGGGGCGACGTGGCCGCGCAGCTGTCTGACAGCGACAGCTACAAGCGTGTCTTTGGCGCGACCGCCCCCGAACGCATGGCGCTGGCCAGCGGCGGCGTCGAAAAGGCCCTGGCCGACACGCCGGCGCTCAGCCTGGCCCGGCCCGCGTCACGCTGCCCGTCCTGCGGCCACCGCATCCGCTTCTACGAAAACGTCCCCGTGCTCAGTTGGGCGGCGCTGCGTGGCAAGTGCTCGGCTTGCGGCACCCGCATCAGCGCGCGTTACCCCTTGGTGGAACTGGGCACGGCCGCACTCTTTGGCGCTTTGGGCTGGCACCTGGGCGCCCAGCCCACCACGCTGATGTGGTGCGCCATGACGGCCGCGGTGCTGGCCTTGGCGCTGATCGACTGGGACACCACCGTGCTGCCCGACGCCATCACGCTGCCGCTGCAGTGGGCGGGTCTGGGCGCTGCCGCTCTGGGCTGGATCAACGGCCTGACGCTGGTGCAATCACTGCTGGGCCTGGTGGTGGGCTACGCGTCGCTGTGGGTCGTGTTCTGGCTGTTCAAGCTGGCCACCGGCAAGGAAGGCATGGGCTACGGCGACTTCAAGCTGTTGGCCGCCTTGGGCGCCTGGCTGGGCTGGCAGGCCATCCTGCCCATCGTGCTGATGGCCTCCGTGCTGGGCGCGGTCATCGGCCTGGTGATGAAGGCCACGGGCTCGCTGCGTGAAGGCCGCTTCGTGCCTTTCGGTCCCTTCCTGGCAGGCGGCGGCCTGGTGGTGATCCTGGCGGGCCAGTCCACCGTGTTGGGCTGGATAGGCTGGTGACGTCGAGCCGCCCTGCCCCCATCGGCCTGATCGGTTTGACAGGAGGCATCGGCAGCGGCAAGAGCACGGTGGCGGCCCTTCTGGTGGCCAAAGGCGCCTGCCTGGTGGACACCGACGCCATCGCACGGGCGCTGACCTTGCCGGGTGGTGCAGCCATGCCGGCGCTGACCGAAGCCTTTGGCGCGGCGGCCGTCGCGCCAGACGGCGCACTGGACCGCGCGCACATGCGCCAGCTCGTCTTCCAGGATCCGGCAGCCAAGCTGCGGCTGGAAGCCATCCTGCACCCGCTGATCGGCCGCGAAGCGCGGCGCCAGGCTGCGGTGGCCGGCGACAAACCCGTGGTCTTCGACGTGCCTTTGCTCACTGAATCCAGCCACTGGCGTGCCCGAGTCGCGCGCATCCTGGTGGTGGACTGCAGCGAAGACACGCAGGCCGCCCGCGTGGCTGCACGCCCGGGCTGGGACGAAGTCGCCGCGCGCCGTGTCATCGCGCAGCAGGCGCCGCGCGCTGCGCGGCGGGCCATCGCCGACGCCGTGGTCCACAACGACGGCATCTCGCTGGACATGCTGCGCGACAGCGTGCAGGGCCTCTGGCGGCAGTGGTTCGCCGCCGCATGACCCAGCGCCAAGTCCAGGTAAGCACCTACGGGCCTGTGGAACAATCCACACAGGGCTTGCGTCAACCCGGCGCGCCGACCAGCCCGTATCGCCCCCACTTCCCCTGAATCACGCCTTGGTCCTCTACGAGTACCCGTTCAACGAGAGCATCCGCACGATGCTGCGGCTCGAACACCTGTTCGACCGCCTGGGCGAACTGGTCCAGCGCGACGCGCCTGTGGACCACCACTTTGCGCTGGCCACGATCTTCGAGATCATGGACGTCGCCTCGCGCGCCGACCT
>JANOAM010000594.1:0-11401 GCA_031411215.1 Betaproteobacteria bacterium | reverse complement strand
GACGCCGAGCCGGACCTGAAGGCCCACATCGTCGAGATCAAGCTGCCCAAGAATTCGGGCATGACCGAGCTGGAGGCCCAGGTCTCGCAACTGCACCCCGTGCTGCTGGACCGCAAGAAGCCGCTGTGGAAGTTCCACGTTTTCGAAGGCCTGGCGCCGTCGCCCAATGGCCTGCGCCGCGTGGGCCTCTACTCGCAGCTGCACCACGCTGCTGTTGATGGCCAGGCCGCCGTGGCGCTGGCCAACGCCATCCTGGACGTGACGCCCACGCCGCGCGCCATCGAGGTCAAACCGTCCGGCCGCGCCCGTGTCTTCAAGCTGGACATGACGGAGATGTTGCGCGGTGTGCTGGGCATGCAGGCGCACAAGGTCGCGGAGATCGTGCGCAACCTGCCTGCCACCGTGGGCACGCTGAAGGATGCGGCCACTTCAGCCGTCAGCACGTCGTCACTGCTGACTGGCAAGAAGGGCGTCAGCAACCTCACGCTGGCGCCGCGCACGGTGCTCAACGCTTCCATCACCGCTGGTCGCGCCTTTGCGGCGGTGTCGTTGCCGTTGGCCGAACTGAAGGCCCTGGGCCGGCAGCACGAGGCCACCATCAACGACATGGTGCTGATGGTGTGCAGCAGCGCGCTGCGCCGCTACTTTGCCAAGCGGCGCACGCTGCCTCGCAAGAGCCTGATTGCCGCCGTGCCCATCTCCTTGCGCGAGAAGGGTGACACCCGGTCCGACAACCAGGCCAGCATGAGCCTGATCAGCCTGGGCACGCAGATCAGCGACCCCAAGAAGCGCCTGGCCCACATCAAGGCAGCCACGGCCGCGATGAAGGACACCATGGGCAGCCTGAAGAGCATCCTGCCCACGGACTTTCCTTCGCTGGGTGTGCCCTGGCTGATCGAAGCCGCCACGGCGCTGTACGGCAAGGCCAAGGTGGCGGACCGCATCCCCCAGGTGGCCAATGTCGTCATCAGCAACGTGCCCGGGCCACCCGTGCCGCTGTTCATGGCCGGCGGGCGCATGCTGACCAACTACCCCACGTCCATCATCGTGCACGGCATGGCGCTGAACATCACCGTGCAGAGCTACAACGACTCGCTGGACTTTGGCTTGATGGCGGACCGCACCGCCATGCCGGATGTGCGTGAACTGGCCGACGCCATCAGCATTGCCTTCGACGACATCCGCGCGCTGAGCCGGCCTGATGAACCCGACTCCGATGAAGAGGCGGCTGAAAGTGTGGTGACGCGCACGCGGCGGCGCTTGACGGGCGCGGTGGCGGGCGCGGTGAGTGGTGCGATGAAGGGCGCCGTCAGCAACCTGGTGGGCGCAGCTGTCTCGCAGGTGACACGCAAGAAGGGGGCCCAGACTAGGGCAACCGCTCCATCGCGCAAGAAGCGCGGCGGCTGACAATGACTGCATGAGCTTTCTCAAGCGACGTGCACAAGCCCAGGCCCGTTCACAGGCCCACACCCAAACCAACTCTCAGCTCGAGAGGCCGGCCCCCAACCCTTTCGCGGCCTTTGACCCGCAGGACTTCGTCAACGCCCCAGGGCCGCTGTTGATGATGATGGAGGCGCGTGCACCCTGGGAGTACGCGGCCATGGTGGCCGCCGCCCCCTGGCTCAACCGCCTGCCCGTGGGTGATGGCCACCCGGTGGTCGTCTTCCCGGGTCTGGGTGCATCCGACATGACCACTGTGCCGCTGCGCAACTTCCTGCGCGAACGTGGCTACACGCCTTATGCGTGGAAGCAGGGCTTCAACTTCGGCCCGCGCCAAGGTGTGCTGGAAGGCTGCCGCGACCTGGTGCGCCATGTGGCTGACCGCCACAAGGAACGCGTGAGCCTGATCGGTTGGAGCCTGGGCGGCATCTACGCGCGCGAGATCGCCAAGGAACAGGCGCAGCACGCCCGTTGCGTCATCACGTTGGGCACACCCTTCGCGGGCCACCCACGCGCCACCAACGCCTGGCGCTTCTACGAAATGGTCAGCGGCCAGTCGGTGCATGACCATGAACTGGTGAATCAGATCCGCCAGCCGCCCGCCTGCCCCACCACCAGCATCTACAGCAAGACCGACGGTGTGGTGGCCTGGCAGTGCAGCATCAACGAAGCCGCTCCGCACACCGAGAACATCGAAGTCCACGCCAGCCACATCGGCATGGGCATGAATCCGTTGGCGCTGTACGCCATTGCCGACCGTCTGTCGCAGGACCCGGCGCATTGGAAGCGCTTTGACGTCAAGGGTGCGCGCAAGTGGTTCTACAAGGTGACTCACCAGTCGCCTCTGCAGGCCGCGGGCATCTGATGCGGGTCGTCGCCAACGGCATCGGCATTGAAGTCGACGACCAGGGGCCGCCTTCGGGCGAGCCGCTGCTGCTGATCATGGGCCTCGGCATGCAGCTGATAGGCTGGCCGCAGGAACTGGTGCAGATGCTGGTGAGCCGCGGTTTTCGTGTCATCCGCCTGGACAACCGGGACGCGGGGCTGAGCCAGGGTTTTGACCACCTGGGCGTGCCCAACATGGCTGCCGCTGCGCTGCGCCACACGCTGCACCTGCCCGTGAAGTCACCCTATGGCGTGGCCGACATGGCGGCCGATGCGCTGGGCGTGCTGGACGCCCTGGGCATCGCGTCGGCGCACGTCTGTGGCGCGTCCATGGGCGGCATGATTTCGCAGCACCTGGCAGCCAAACACCCACAGCGTGTCAAGAGCCTGACGCTGATGATGACCACGACCGGCTCAAGGCGTCTGCCCCAGCCCAGCTGGCATGTGCAGCGCGCACTGCTGTCGCGGCCCGACAGTACCGACCCTGCGGCCCTGGTGGCCCACCTGCAGCGTATCTTGAAGATCATCGGCAGCCCGGCCTTTCCGCCCGATCCTGAACGTTTGCGGCAGCGTCTGGAAGACACCGTGCGCCGGGCTTTCCGGCCGGCGGGCACGGCGCGCCAGATCATCGCGATCGCGGCCGACGGCGACCGCTCTCAACTGGTCGCGCAGATCCAGGCGCCCACCCGCGTGATCCACGGTGAAGCCGACCCGCTGGTCCCCGTGGGCGCGGGGCGTGACCTGGTGCAGCGCATACGCAGTGCACAAGGCGACTTCATCCCCGGCATGGGGCACGACCTGCCGCTGCAGCTGCTGGAACGCTACGCCGACGGCGTCGCCGCCAACGCGCGGCGGTAAGGCTGCCAACGCGGCGCCTTGAGCGCCGTCATGCTGGCCGGGCCCGCAGGCGCGCATGATCGTGGCCCATGAGCATCCGCCACCTTGATTCCCTGTTCGACCCGCAGTCGGTCGCCGTCATCGGCGCCAGCGACCGGCCCGGCAGCGTAGGCGCCACCGTGTGGCGCAACCTGCGCGAAGGTGGTTTTGCCGGCCCGCGCTGGGCCGTCAACCCCAAGCGCAAGCAGGTCGGCGGCGAGCCCGCCTACGCCAGTGTGGCCAGCCTGCCCGGTGTGCCGGAACTGGCCGTGGTGTGCACGCCGGCCGCTACGGTGGCGGGCCTTGTCGCGGAGCTGGGTGCGCGTGGCACCCGCGCCGCCGTGGTGCTGACCGCAGGCCAATCGAAGGACCAGCGCCAGGCCATGCTGGATGCAGCACGCACCCACACGCTGCGCATCCTGGGGCCCAACTGCCTGGGCCTCCTGTCGCCGCACGCCAAACTGAATGCCAGCTTCGCGCACCGCCAGGTGGACGCCGGCTCGCTCGCCTTCGTGTCGCAAAGCGGTGCCCTGGTGACCGCCATGCTGGATTGGGCCGGCGGGCGTGGCATTGGCTTTTCGCACTGCGTGTCGCTGGGTGAACACGGTGACGTGGACTTCGGCGACCTGCTGGACTGGCTGGCCAGCGACGCGCGCACGCGCGCCGTGCTGCTGTACATCGAGTCGGTGACTTCGCCGCGCAAGTTCATGTCGGCGGCGCGGGCCGCAGCGCGCAACAAGCCGGTGCTGGTGGTCAAGGCCGGTCGTTCACCGCAAGGCCAGGCGGCTGCGGCGTCGCACACGGGTGCGCTGGCGGGATCGGACCTGGTCTACGACGCCGCCATCCGCCGCGCCGGCATGCTGCGGGTGGACACGCTGCAGGACCTGTTCGATGCGGCCGAAACGCTGTCGCACTTCCGTGGCGCGCTGCCAGAAGGGCTCAGCTGGCAGCAGTTGATGCTGGTGACGAACGGCGGCGGTGCGGGCGTGATGGCCGCCGACGCCGCCGCGCACGCGGGCATCAAGCTGACCGCGCTGGATGCGCCGACGCTGGACTTGCTCAACGCCCACTTGCCGCCGCACTGGAGCCACGCCAACCCCGTGGACATCATCGGTGACGCGCCGGTGGAACGTTATGTGCGCACGCTGAAGGCACTGCTGGCCACGCCCGAGGGAGGCACCGTGCTCTTCATGCACGCACCCACGGCCATCGTGCCCAGTGCAGACATTGCGCAGGCGCTGCTGCCGGTTGTGAAGGCAGCGCCGGGCCGCCTGCTGTCCTGCTGGCTGGGCGACGCGGCCGTGCGCGACGCGAGACAGGCCTTCCAGGCCGCCGGTGTGCCCTGCTACGACACGCCAGAGGACGCGGTCAAGGCCTTCGCCCGTCTGGTGACTTACCGCCAGAACCAGGAGCAACTGATGGAGGCGCCGCCCGTGGGAAACCCGGCCGCGAAGCTGGACCTGCCGGCGATTCAGCGACAGGTGGACGCCGTGCTGGCCGATGGCCGTGAACTGCTGAGCGAACCCGAAGCCAAGGCCCTGCTGGCTGCCTGTGGCGTGCCCGTGGTCGGCACGCGTGTGACGGCCCCCACAGCCGAGGCCGCCGCCGCGGCCGCGGGTGAGGTGGGCTACCCCGTGGTGCTGAAAGTGCTGTCGCCGCAGATCTCGCACAAGAGCGACGTGGGCGGCGTGGCCCTGAACCTGGAAAACGTTGCCGGCCTGCGCGATGCCGTGGCCACCATGCTGGCCCGCGTTGCGCGCCTGCGCCCTGACGCCAGCGTCACCGGCTTCACCGTGCAGGCCATGGTGCGCCGCCCGCGGGCGCTGGAACTGATCGTCGGCGCCAGCGTGGACCCGCTGTTCGGCCCCGTGCTGCTGTTCGGACAGGGCGGCACCGCCGTGGAAGTGGTGGCAGACCGCGCGCTGGCGCTGCCGCCGCTGAACGCGCCGCTGGCCCGTGCCCTGGTGGAGCGCACCCGCATCGCCAAGCTGCTGCACGGTTGGCGCGACGTGCCGGCCGCGGACATGGACGCCGTCACCGGCGTGCTGGTGGCCCTGTCCGAACTCTTGGCCGCCGAGCCACGCATCGCGGAGATCGACATCAACCCGCTGCTGGCCGATGCACAAGGTGTCATCGCGCTGGACGCCCGTGTGCGCGTCAGTGCGTCGGCGCCCGCGGGTGCACACCACTTCGCGATCCAGCCCTACCCGGCCGAGTGGGTGGAACAGCTGGACTGGCAGGGCCGCCAGCTGACGCTGCGCCCCATACGCCCCGAAGACGAAGCGCAGCACCTGGCCTTCCTGGGCATGCTGTCACCAGAAGATGTGCGCATGCGGGTCTTCTACAGCCGCCGCAGCATCGAGCGCAGCGAACTCGCCCGCTTGACGCAGATCGACTACGAACGCGAAATGGCCTTCATCGCCACCGCGCTGCTGGTTGGTGGCGGCGAAGAGACCTTGGGTGTGGCCCGCGCGGTGTGTGACCCGGACAACGACACCGCGGAGTTCGGCGTCATCGTGCGCTCCGACATCAAGGGTGGTGGCTTGGGTGAACGGCTGATGCTGAAGCTCATTGCCTACCTGAAGCGCCGTGGCACGCGGCAGCTGGTGGGCAGCGTGCTGCACGAGAACCTGCGCATGCTGCAGCTGGCACGTGACCTGGGCTTCACGGTGCAGCCCGTGCCGCACGGCGACGATGCGCACCCGGTCGTCCTGGACCTGCGAGGGGCTTGATTCGTCATTGCGGCATGGCCTTTCCCGCGCGCCATTTTCCAGTGTTCGCCATCGCACCGACTGATGCACTGAAACAGGCAATGGTGCTGACTGGGCTGTTCCATGGCCCATCAACTGGATGTGGCCTCATATGCAGATCGACGAGGCGCTCAGGACTGCACGTGCCTCGGATGGTGCCCACACCCTTCGCGACGAACGCACAATCAGGAAGTAGGAAGGATTCATGTTCAAGGCAGTGAACGACGTGCGTGTGCGCATCACCGTCCTCACCTGCGGCCTGGTCGCCGCCGCGTCGGCGATGGCTCAGTCCCGGGGAGAGTTGCTGTACACGACGCATTGCATCTCCTGCCACACGACGGAGATGCATTGGAGCGACAAGCGTTCGGCCAACAACTGGCCAGCCCTGAAGGTTCAGGTTCGCCGTTTGCAGGGCGCGGCTTCGCTGGCGTGGAGCGATGGCGACATCCTGGACGTGTGTCGCTACCTGAACGAAACCATCTATCACTACGAGCAGACGGTGGACCCGGTTTCGTCGATCAACCGGGGTGTCAATGAACCCGTTTCCACGCTGACCCGACTCGCCATTCTTCGGCACCCATAGGGGCCGTGGGCATGGAATCGCCACGAGCCGAGACCTGCGGGTTGAGGCGCTGGATGGAGATGCCGCTGCCAGCGCCACAGGTCCTCATCGAGCGCGCCGATGCGAACCTTTGAGATGCTGCTGTTGACGGCCGATCTGGTGGCCTTGGCCGTCCTGATGGTCCCGCTCTTGCGCCGCGCACGGTGGCAACGTCTGTCGGCCAGCGTCGCGATGGCTTTTGCCTTCGCACACTGGGTGGTGGAAGGGCTGCGCTGGCAGATGGTCCCGGCGTATGGACTGACGCTGCTGCTGTTCGTGTCTTCACTGGCCAAGTGCGTCGACGTTGCGCGTGATTCCACAGGAAGGCGATGGCGCAGGCGCATCACGATCGCATCATGTCTGATCGCGCTGTCCATTTCAGCGACCCTTTCAATGATCGCACCGGTGTTTCGCTTCCCACCTCCGACGGGGCCGTACGCCGTCGGAACGCTGACCTACCACTGGATCGACGCAGCCCGCTCGGAGGCCTTCGCCGCCGACACTTCTTCGCGCCGCGACCTGATGGTGCAGATCTGGTATCCGGCCCGGGCGAAGTCGTCGGGGCCCCGAGCAGCCTACCTGCCGGATGCCGCCGCCGTGACGGCGGCATTCGCCCGCATCCAGCGCAAGCCTGTGTTCATCTTCGGGCACCTCCAGTACGTCACGACCCACGCCATGCCTGCTGCGCCCGCGGTCGGCGATCTGTCCAGCTTCCCGGTGTTGCTATTCCTGGAGGGCGCCACGGGGTTTCGTCAGATGAACACCTACCAGGTCGAGCATCTGGCCTCGCATGGCTACATCGTCGTCGCCATCGATCAACCCGGTGCGGCCGCGGCAGTCGTCTTCCCGGACGGCCGCCAGATCACCGGGCTCGACCTGGCGGGGTTCCAGGCCACTGTGGGCCCGAGCTACCTGCCGCGCGGACCCGGTTCGCCGCCGAACAGCGTCCCCATCCCGCCCGGCCTGGCACAGCAGGGCACAAGCATCATCACCTACCTCGCGCAGGATGTCGTCTTCACGCTGGATCAGCTTGCGGCCTTGAACCAGGCCGACCCGAACGGCATGCTCACCGGCAAGCTGGACTTGCAGCGCGTTGGCGCGTTCGGGATCTCGCTGGGCGGCATCGTTGTCGGCGAATCTTGCCGACGCGAGCCGCGGCTTCGTGCGTGCTTGATGATGGACGCTCCGGTGTCCACGGGTGTGGTTCGTGCCGGGTTGCGGCAGCCGAGCATGTGGATCACTCGGGACGCAGAAAGCATGCGGCTCGAACGGCGGCGTGCCGGCGGCTGGCCGGAGGCCGAGATCGAAGCCCATCAGACGAGCATGCGCGCGGCCTACGAGGGCCTTCCAGGTGCGGGCTACTTCGTTCGCGTGCCCGGGATGTTTCACAGCAACTTCACCGACATCGCGAGCTGGACGCCGTTGGCGTCAACGATCGGAGTGGCCGGGCCGATGGGCCCAGGGCGCGCCCACGACATCGTCAATGCCTATTCGCAAGCGTTCTTCGACAGGCACCTTCTCAGCCGTCCGTCCAAGCTGCTTGAGCAAGGGTCTGTTGGACCGTACCCGGAAGTGCGCCTGGAATCGCGCCGCCCTTGGCCAGACGCGCAACTCGGAGTCAACCCTGCTGCCGGGCGCGGACCCTGAGGCGGTCTTCCCGGACGGGTGGCATCAAGACCACGGTATCGCCAGTGGCGCGCTCTGGTCCAATACAGGCGTGAACACCGAAGACCCGTACCGATGAGTGCCCCTGTGTCCCCGTCCGCCTCCAGTCCATGGCGTCTTTCTGTCGCGCCCATGATGGACTGGACCGACCGGCACTGCCGCCATTTCCACCGGCTGATCACCCGACACACACGCCTGTACACCGAGATGGTCACCACCGGCGCGCTGCTGCATGGCGACGTGCCGCGCCACCTGGACTTCAACGCCGAAGAACACCCCGTGGCGCTGCAACTGGGCGGCAGTGAACCGGCCGACCTGGCGCACTGCGCCAAGCTGGCCCAGCAGTGGGGCTACGACGAAGTCAACCTCAACTGCGGCTGCCCCAGTGAACGGGTGCAGCGCGGTGCCTTTGGCGCTTGCCTGATGGCTGAACCCGAACTCGTCGCGGACTGCATCAAGGCCATGCGCGACGTCACGACCTTGCCCGTGACGGTGAAACACCGCATCGGCATCGACAAGACAGAAAGCTACGACTTCGTGCGCGACTTTGTCGGCACGGTGCACCAGCGCGGCGGCTGCGACGTCTTCATCGTGCATGCGCGCAATGCCTGGCTGCAGGGACTGAGCCCCAAGCAGAACCGCGAAGTGCCGCCGCTGCGCTATGAACTGGCCTACCGCTTGAAGAGTGATTTTCCGGCGCTGACCATCGTCATCAACGGCGGTGTGAACAACGACGAGCAGATCGCAGAACACCTGCGCCATGTGGACGGCGTGATGGTGGGCCGCCTGGCCTACCACGAGCCCTGGGCCATGGCCGACTGGGACGCTCGTTTCTTCGGCGCGGTCAAGCCACACGAAGGCCGCGAGGCCGTCGAAGAAGCCATGCTGACCTACATGCTGCGGCTGCAGGCTGTGGGCACACCCTGGTCGCACGCCGGGCGCCACATGATGGGGCTTTACAACGGCCTGCCAGGTGCACGGCGCTGGCGGCAATGCCTTTCAGAAGCCGGCGCAAAAGGGCGTCCTGTCAACGAAGTCTTTGCCGAGGCCCTGGGGGTCAGGCGCGCCACGGCGGCGCATATGATTCACGCCATCTGAGGCGCCGTGGGGTGCGGGGACGGCTGCTCATGAATACCAAGGTGTTGCGCACGGCGTGCGTCCTGTTCGGGCTGTCCGTGCTGTTGGCGGCCCGTGCCGCGCAGCCCGCTGCGGCGGGCACTGCGGCGGCCTCTGAACCCGACTGCCCGTTCAGGTTCCGCATTGCGCTGGCAGATGGCTCAAGCACCTGCTTCTCAAACCACGCCATTGCCGACCGGCGCGCCGCAGGCATGTTCGTCACGCTGGGCCGCGCAGTGCCATCTTTGGGCACGTACCACATCGCGGTAGCCGCACCTGCCGCCAGCTGCCCGGCGGTCTACGGTTGGGCCTGGGTGGGCGCCGACGGCGCCAGAGGCAACGCAGATCTTTCCCCCGATGGGCGTGCAAGTGGTGCGCGAAGAAATTGCGCTTCAGAACTCAGAGCCGCCAACGCGCCCGCCGACTGCAAGTGCGTGATGCTGGTGGCCGACGGCCGCAGCGCGCTGGGCCACGAGGAATTCGGCGTCTTGGCTGGCTTGTCCGAAGCGCCCGCCGTGGTGGCCGTGGCGTCGTCTGCGCAACCACAGCAGCTGGCCCCGGTGCCACGGGACTTGGCGGCGCCGCTGGCCACAACATCGGCGGCTGCACCCAGTGCACCAAGCAACACCGAGTTCACGCTTCTGCGCGAACAAATTCTGGCCCTGCAAGCGCAGATGAGCCGGCAACAGGTGGCTGCTGGGGCCGTGCCCACGGCTGCGTTGCCGCAACGCCCCAAGCTGCGCGCCCGCGCCCTGATCATCGGCAACGGCAAGTACAGCCACCTGGGCTCCCTGCCCAACCCGGTGAACGACGCACAGGCCATGGCCGACAAGCTCAAGAAGTTCGGCATTGAAGTGGACCTGGTGCTGGACGCTGACCGCGGGGCGCTGGTGCGGGCGCTGGGTGACTACCAGGCCAAGGCGGCCGACTATGACGTGAACATCCTGTTCTATGCTGGCCACGGGCTGCAGGTGGACGGCATCAACTACGTCGTGCCGGTGGAGATGGTGGCCAGCGGCGCCACCTCGGGTTCGGTCAAGCTCAACGCGGTGTCGCTGAACGACGCGCTGGAGTACCTGCCTGCGCGCACCCGCGTGGTCTTCCTGGACGCCTGCCGAGACAATCCCTTGTCGCGGTCGCTGCGCGCATCACGCAGTTCCAGTTCGGCCGGCCTGGCGCCGGTCAACACCACATCCGGCACGCTGGTCGCCTACGCCACCAAGGACGGCTCCACCGCCGAAGACGGCCGCGGCCGCAACAGCCCTTACACCAGCGCGTTGCTGGAGCATCTGGACGCGGACGAGGACATCGCCATCGTGCTGCGGCGCGTGCGCCAGGCCGTGCTGTCGTCTACCGACAGGCGCCAGGAGCCGTGGGAGTACGGCTCCCTGGTGGGCGACCAGTTGGTGCTGTCGCGCCTGGCGCGCTGAAGCATCCAGTCCGCGGAGCACTTGCGCATGAGCACACCCTTGCTGGCCATCATCGGTGGCAGCGGTCTCTACGACCTGCCGGGTCTCAGCGACACGCGCTGGGTCACCGTGGACACACCCTGGGGCGCGCCCAGCGACCAGGTCTTCCGTGGCAGGTTGGAGACTGCGGACGGCACGGCCGAACTCGCCTTCCTGCCCCGCCACGGCCGGGGTCACCGCATCCCGCCTTCAGAGGTCAACTACCGCGCCAATGTGGCGGCATTGAAGAGCCTGGGTGCGACTGACGTGCTGTCGCTGTCCGCCGTCGGTGGCCTGCGTGCCGACCTGCCACCCGGCACCTTCGTGCTGGTGGACCAGTTCATAGACCGCACCTTCGCGCGTGACAAGAGCTTCTTCGGCACCGGGCTGGTGGCCCACGTGTCCATGGCACAGCCCGTGTGCCTGCGCCTGAGCGACCATGTGCAGGCCGCGCTGGTGCAGCAGGGTGTGCCGCACGTGCGCGGCGGCACCTACCTGGCCATGGAAGGCCCGCAATTCAGCACCCTGGCGGAGAGCCAGCTCTACCGCAGCTGGAATGCCAGCGTCATAGGGATGACCAACATGCCCGAGGCGAAGCTGGCGCGCGAGGCCGAGCTTTG
>JANOAM010000593.1:0-9348 GCA_031411215.1 Betaproteobacteria bacterium | reverse complement strand
GCCGCGCCACGCTCAGTTCGCCCACACACACCCGCGGGTCCAGCTGCACGTTCAAGCGCTGGAAGACGGCGGCGGCCTGCGCGTTCAGACGCTCTTCGTCCAGGAAGACACCGAAGCGCCCGCGCGGTTCACGGCCTATGAAGATGTTCTGCGCGGCGCTCAGGTGGTTCATCAGGTTCAGTTCCTGGTGCACGATGCCTATGCCCAGCGCCTGCGCATGGCGCGGGTCTTCAATCTCCACCGGCCGACCGTCCAGCCACAGCTCACCACTGTCACGCGCATAGACGCCCGCCAGGATCTTCATCAGCGTGCTCTTGCCGGCACCGTTTTCGCCCATCAGCGCGTGCACCTCACCGGCCGCCAGGTCGAAGTCCACACGCTCCAGCGCGGGCACGGCGGCGAAGGCTTTGCACAAGTCCCGCATCTGCACCCGTGCTGGCGTCTGGATGCTCATGCGATGGCGTAGAAACGTGCGGCGGTGCCGCCCCACAGGTCGGCCTGTTCCGACGGCGACAGCGTTCCTGCGAGCGCCTCGCTCACCGCCACCCAGTCGGGATAGCCCGCAGCCAGCGTCAGCACGGGCCAGTCGCTGCCCCACATCAGGCGCGCGGGGCCGAAGAGCTGCAGCAGGTCGTCCCACAACGGGCGCAGCCGCGCCACGGCTTCGCTGGTGGACAGGCCGGGTGCGGGTTGTGCGGGCAGCAAGGTGAGCAGGCCGGACAGCTTGCAGTGCAGCCAAGGCAGGTCAGCCAATGCGGCGATCTGCCGGCGCCAGACCGCGTAGGCCGCGCTCTTGTGCCCTTGTGCAAGCGGCGGCTTGGCGGCGTGGTTGATCACCACCGGCAGTTCAGGCCGGCTGCGCACAAAACGCAGCAGCGGCGCCAGATGCTGCGGCAGCACCAGCGCGTCAAAGCGCAAGCCCAGGCGGGTCAGGGCATCCAGCACGGCGGGGTGCGGCGCCTGGGCGATCCAGTCGGCCTCTGGCAGGTCCTGCAGCATGGGGCGCACACCCTTGAAGACGCGGTGTGCGGACCACCGTTCCAGGGTCTGCACAGCCTTGGGGTCCGCAAAATCTGCCCAACCCACCACGCCAGCGATGAAGCCGTGCGCAGAGGCCAGCGACAGCATGAAGTCGGTCTCGGCCATGCTGTCCGCCGCCTGCACGAGCACCGTGCGGTCCAGCTGCGCGGCGGCCAGCGCGCCCAGCAGGTCGGCGGGCAGGAAGTCGCGGCGCAGCGGCGCCAGCGCGGGCGCGTCACCTTCCAGCCAGCGGTAGTCTCCGCGGCTCAGGCGCCAAAAGTGCTGGTGGGCGTCTATGCGCATGGCGGTGGGAGCTTCATCAGGGCCGCGGCACCTGCAGCGGGTCCAGGGTGAACAGCAGCACGTCATGCGTGCGCATGGGCAGGGTCCAGCGCAGCCGCCCGTTGGCGCCGACGCGCACCTTGCGGTCGATCTCGGGGCGGTCGGTGGTCAGGCTTTGCAGCTGGCGCAGCTGCGCCTCACTCAGTGAGGTCGGCTTGCCCATGTTCAGCCAGGCCGTGTACGCATCATTCGCCAGGTAGCCTGTGCGGCGCAGCTGCAGCCGGTAGCGGCCCGGCACCAGGCCGCGGATGAACAGGGCCACGGGCGCAGTCCGCTCGGCCGGCAATGGCTGGCTGAAGTAGGGCCGGTTGCTGGCGGTCTGCTCGGGCAGGCGCCAGTCCCAGATCACGGCGGCCGTCCTGTTGCCGTCGGCACTGGCGAAGCTGGCGCTGTCGGCCACGGGGATGTCTGCACCACGCAGCGTGGCCAGGTACTTGTAGGCGAACCACGCCGGCTTGCGGATGCCGTCCCGTGTCATCAGGCCAAAGCCACCGTGGAAGGGCGCGGGCGGCGGGCCGGCCTCTTCGAACAAGTCGCTGAAGGTCCAGTAGCTCATGGCCTGGGCCAGGCCACGTGTGGCACGCAGCTTTTCCAGGATATAGGGCGCGCTGAGGTGGCTGTCGTGAACGGGGTCGCGCGGGTTGTAGCTGGTGCTCCATTCGGTGATGTACAGCGGCAGACCGGGGAAGGCCGATGCCTGGATCTGCTGGCGCACACGACGCACGTCACCCACGACCGCGTCCGGGTTGCGCGACAGCTTGTTGTCGTCTTCACCGCGTTCGTCCAGGAAGCCACCGTCCACGCCGTAGGTGTGCGTGGTGACAAAGTCCACCGGCACCTGGTTGGCGTGGGCGTAGGCCAGGAAGGGCACGACCCAGTCGGCGCCCGCGGTGGACGGACCGCCGACACGGATCTGCGCATCGACATGCTTGATGGCACGCGCGCTGTCGGCGTACAGCTCGAAGTAGGCCTTCTGGTCGGCGCGCTCCCAGAAGCCGTCCAGGTTGGGTTCGTTCCAGACCTCGAAGGGCCAGCGCCGGACTTCCTCCACGCCATAGCGCGCGATGAGGTGGCGCACAAAGGCATCCACCAGTTCGCGCCACGCGGCAGGTTCGGGGTGCGAGGTGTTGCCCTTCCAATAGAAGATGGTCTGCTTGGACGTGGCCAGCGCTTCGGGCGTGAAGCCCAGTTCGACAAAAGGCTTGATGCCCCGCGCCAGCAGCGAATCGTAGAGTTTGTCGATGCCACTGAAGTCAAAAGCCAGGCGGCCGTCCACCTTGCGCACCGTGCCCAGCACGTCGTGGAAGATGGCGTGCAGCCGCAGGGTGCGGAAGCCCAGTTCCGCAGACACCGTCTTCAGCTGCGCCAGACTGTCTTCACGTCCGGTGGTGCCGGGAAAATCGGCGCCCACGGCGTAGTCGAAGAAGCGGTCGACCGGCTGGCTTGCCTGGGTGCGGTCGATGTCGATTACACGTTCACCGGCCGCACCGGCGGGCAGTGTGGCGGCGGCCAGGGCCAGCGCGGACAGGCTGTGGGTCATGCGCCGCTTGATGCGTCGTTTCATGGGCCCATCAAGCATGCGCCGCCGCAGGCGCCGCGGGTTGGGGGCCATCATCCCGCACCGGCGCATGCGGGAACGGTGCCCACCAGCACAGCAGCACCGGCAGCACGGACACCAGCAACACAAACCCGAAGAAGCTGGCGTACTGCTGTCCACAAGCCGCAAAGACCCAGCCGCTGACGGAACCCGTGGCCCACTTGGTCAAGGCCATGACGCCGGTGGCAAAGGCGTAGTGCGTCATCTTGAAGGGGCCTGGTGCCACCTGCTGCATCATGTACAGCATGTGGCCCACCGAGCCCATGCCGAAGCCGAACTTCTCCACGGCAATCAAGAGGCCAATCCACCACAGGTCCTGCGGCATGGTCTGGCCCAGGATCCAGTAGGTGACATGCGGCAGGTTCAGCGCCACGGCCAGCAGCACATGCGTGCGCGGCAGCGTCCAGCGCGCCACCACAAAGCCGCCCAGAAAAGCCCCGGCGATGAAGCACAAGGTGCCCGCCGTGCCGTTGATGAAACCTAGAGCCTCGTTGCTGAGGCCCAGGCCACCGGCGCTGCGCGGGTCCAGCATGAACAGCGGGCCGAACTTCTCGATGAAGCCTTCCGCAAAGCGGTAGAAGAAGATCACCGCCAGCATCATCCAGATCTGTGGCTTCTGGAAGAACGTGACCCAGGAATCGCGCAGCGCCGGCATGGACGCGCGCAGGCCCTGGCCCTGCACCGCAGAAGGTTCACCCGGCGGCAGCGTGCGCAAATGCCACAGACCGAAGGCACCCATCATCAACGCGGCGCCGCACATCACCCACATCCAGCACTGCACCCAGGGCAGGCCCTGCGTGTTGTGCAACCAGCCGGTCAACGACACCAGCAAGCCCGACGCGATGACCGCACCCAGGTTCCAGCACATGCCCTGCAGCCCGGCATAACGCGCCTGGTCGCGCAGCGGCATGGTGGTCATGAAGACACCGTCGGCCACGATGTCCTGGGTGGCGGATGCAAAACCGGTGATCCAGAAGAAGGCCAGGGACAGGCGGAAAAAGCCGTCCAGCGGCAGGCAGAAGGCCACCGCGCCCAGCGAGGCCATCATCAGGAACTGCATGCTGATGACCCACCAACGTTTGGTCTTGAACGGCTCCAGCAGCGGTGACCACAGCGGCTTCAGCACCCAGGGCAGGTACATCTGCGACGTGTACAGCGCGATGTCCTCGTTGGCAATGCCCAGGTTCTTGAACAGGATGGCGGCGACCACACCTACCATCACGTTGGGCAGGCCCATGGCGAGGTACAGCGAAGGTACCCAGGTCAGCGGGTGGCGTGCATTCATCGTGGGGCTCCGGTCAGTACCTGCAAGGCCGCCGACACATACACCAGCGGCGCGTTCCAATTGATGGCGACCTCGTTGCTGGCATAGCTGCAGTCGTCGTCCAAATAGGACAACGCTGGTGCGGCCGACAGGTAGGGCGCCTTGCAGTGCACCTTGTCCTGCTGCCCAGGGTTGGGACCGCCGACGATGAAGCCGGGCACGGGCGCCGCCACCCCGTCGGCCATGGAAGGCCGGTGGTGCGGGTACAAAGGCGACCGCGCACCGAAGCCCGTGACCATCGACAGGCCCAGCGGGTTGCGGCCCAGCACATGGTCCAGCGCGGCCTGTGCGGCGTCCAGCTGGCTGCGCTGCCTCGTGAGGCGGTAGCCCTGGATCAGCATCAGCGCCTGGTTCAGCGCCACGGCGTTGCTGCCCCAGACGTAGTCGCCGGACTGCATGCTGACGCGGTAGGCCGACTGTTCCCACTGGGCAGTCAGCTGCGCGGCCAGGGTGTTGATGCGCTGCGCGATCAAGTCCCTGTCGGCGCGTGGTGTGAGGCGGTCACGGTGCTGCGCCAGCGAAACCCAGGCCAGGCCCTTCACGTCGCCCCAGCCGGGCACGCTGTTGGCCAGCTGCGGTGCTTTGATGGCGTCCCAGAAGCGGTCCTCACCGGTGCTGATGTAGAGCTCGGCGGCGGCCCAGGCGAACTCATCGTCCAGCGTGTCGTCGCCATAGCCCCCGGTGTGGATGTCAGCGGGCTGTCGGTAGACGGCTGCCGGGTGCGCCTGCGCCCAGGTCCAGGCGCGGTGCGCGGCGGCCAGCAAACGCGCCGACAGTCCCGGGCGCTGCGCTTCAAAACCGACAAACACACGGCTGGCGGTGGCCATCACGGCCGCGAAGTCCAGCGTGGCGGCCGTGCCCTTCTGCACCACGTAACGTTCGCCCGTGGCCTGGTGCGGCATGACGTTGCCGTCGAAGCCCTTGTTGGTGAGCTTGTGGTACACGCCGCCGTCGGCCGGGTCCTGCATGGACAGCATCCATTCCAGGTTCCACAGCACCTCGTTCAAGAGGTCGGGCAGGCCGTTGCCGCTTTCGGGGATGTTCAGGGCCTGACGCTGAAAGTGAGCGGGGAAGTGTTCGTAGGCGGCCAGCAGCGTGTAGACGCTGATGCCGGAATTGACGATGTACTTGTTGTAGTCGCCCGCGTCGTACCAACCCTTGGAGCTGCTGATGACTGTGCCCTCGGGGCGGCCCGGGCTGGCCGCTGAGGCGTGCACCAGCACACGCGTATCTGGGTGGCCGGCCGGGCGCGCCCAGGAGCCGGCGTGTTCAGGCCGCAGTTCAATGCCGGCACGGTTGAAGTAGAAGGCCTTGACGCTGGCGGCATTGAGCGCCGCGTAGGCGTCGCCGGCCACGACGAAGCTGGGCGATGCTGCCAGCCCTTCCACCACCAGCTGGTAGTGGCCCGGTGTCTTCAGGGCGGAGAAGTCCGCCAGCCGTACAGACTGCTGCGCCGGCGCCCAGGTGCTGGAGGCGCCCAGGCTGCCGCTGAGCACTTCGGCGCCGGTGTCCGTGCGCAGCACGCGGAAGCGCGTGGCCGACAGCGCGGGCCCGTCGGCCACAGTTGCCCACTTGGCCGCGCCGGGCAGGAAGCCGACCTGGTTGAGTTGGATGGCAGTTGGTGCCACGGGCGGACCGGCCTGCGCAGAAGCGTGCAGGCACAGCACGGCCAATACCCCGGCGGTCCAGGCGCGCATGGCGCTCAGGCCGCCGTCCAGGTCAGCGTGCGCGCGCCGGCCTGCACAGCGCTGCGCTGGCCCGCCACGTCCAGGCACCAGTCGCGCAGGGCGCCTTCGCTGATGTTGGCCGTGTAGCAGTTGCCCTGGCGGCTGACCGCACCGCGCGCCGCGACCGTGCCGTCCGTAGCCACCACCGTGAAGGCCGCGCTGCTGCCGTCGTCCAGCGCAAACACACGCAGCACCAGACCCTGGGCGTAGTCGTAGTCCGGCCTTTCGGTTTCCGCGCCCCAGGGCAGCACGGTGTTGGGTGTCACGTACAGCGGCAGGCCCAGGAAGCCGTGGGTTTCTTGGTGCCAACGGCCGCTGGCCTTCACTTCGCCCGTCAGCAAATGGGTCCAGCTGCCTTCACCTGCCAAGCGCGGCAAGTAGAAATCCACCTCGCCACTCTCCGTGAACACCGGCGCCACCAGCAGGCTTTCGCCCAGGTGGTACTGGCGGTCCAGCGTGGTGCAGCCCGGGTCCTGCGGGTGCTCCAGCACCATGGACCGCATCACCGGCACGCCGGTCTGTGTGGCTTCCACGGCCTTGGCGTACAGGTAGGGCATCAGTTGGTGCTTCAGGCGCGTGAAGGCCCGCAGCACGTCGCAGCTTTCTTCGTCCACCAGCCATGGCACGCGGTAGCTGCTGCTGCCGTGCAAACGGCTGTGTGAAGACAGCAGGCCGAACTGGATCCAGCGCTTGTAGAGAGCCGGTGGCGGGTTGCCTTCGAAGCCACCGATGTCGTGGCTCCAGAACGCGAAGCCGCAGCTGGTGAGCGACAGGCCGCCGCGCAGGCTTTCGGCCATCGATTCGAAATTGGACCAGCAGTCGCCACCCCAGTGCACGGGGAAGCGCTGCCCGGACGCGTAGGTGCTGCGCGCGAAGACGACAGCCTCGCTGCCCTTCACTTCGCGCAGCAGGTCGAAGACCACCTGGTTGTATTGCAGCGCGTAGAGGTTGTGCATCTCCACCGGGTCAGAGCCGTCGCAGTAGACGACGTCCTTGTCGGGGATGCGTTCGCCGAAGTCGGTCTTGAAGCAATCCACCCCCATGGCCAGCAGCCGCCGCAGGTGGCCCTGGTACCAGGCCGCGGCCGCAGGATTCGTGAAGTCCACGATGGCCATGCCGGGCTGCCACAGGTCGGTCTGGAACGTGAGCCCATTTGTGCGTTTGATGAAGTAACCCTGCTGCACACCTTCGGCGAACAGCGGTGACTTCTGCGCCACGTAGGGGTTGATCCAGAGGCTGATCTTCAGCCCCTTGGCACGCAGCCGCGCCAGCATGCCTTCGGGGTCCGGAAAGCCTCGCGGGTCCCACTGAAAATCGCACCACTGGAATTCGCGCATCCAGAAGCAATCGAAATGGAACACCGCCAGCGGCAGGTCGCGGCGCTTCATCTCGTCGATGAAATGCGTGGCGGTGGCCTCGTCGTACTGCGTGGTGAAGGACGTGGTCATCCACAGGCCGAAGGTCCAGGCCGGTGGCAATGCGGCGCGGCCGGTCAGTGCGGTCAGACGCCGCAGCACGTCTTTCTGCGTGGGACCTGCGATGACGCAGTAGGCCAGGCTCTCGCCTTCGCGGCTGAACTGCACCCGCGCGGTTTTCTCGGACGCGACTTCAAAGGACACCGGCCCGGCTTCGTCCACCAACACGCCGTAGCCGCGGTTGGTGATGTAGAACGGCACGCTCTTGTAGGCCTGCTCGCAGGCGGTGCCGCCGTCCTTGTTGGTGTTCTCCACCACCTGACCGTTCTTGACCCAGGGCGTGAAACGCTCGCCCAGGCCGTAGACGCTTTCACCCACTTGCAGCGTCAGCTGCTCGTGCATGAAGTTGCCGCGCTTGCCCGTTTCACCGGACCACTGCAGGTAGCCCAAGCCGCGCCAATCGCTGCGGGTCAGCACACGCGTGCCTTCGCGGAAGGTCAGCTGCCAGCCTTCGCCCTTGCGCACGTCCACCGACAGCTCGCCGCTGGTCAGCGTGACGTGGGTTTCGGTCTCCATGACCTGCACGGCGGGCTTGCCTGCGCCCGGCATGGGCACGTGCAAACGCGGCGGCTCGGACGCGCTGAAGTGTTCGACGCTGACGCGCACCACACCTTCCAGCGGTGAGGTGATGCTGAGCGTCAACGTCGGGCCTTGCAGCGTGTCACCCCGGTGCTTGATGGGGCGTGAGGTGGCCAGCACCCGTATCCGGTCCTCAAGCGCCACCACCTCATAGGCTTCGCTGGCGTAGTGCGCCGTGATGCCGGGCTGCAGCAACCACTGGCCGTCCGTGAACTTCATGTCGGCGTCCTTGTGTCCTTGCTTGGGTCGGACAGGTTCACAGGTAGCTGTTGACCAGCCCCTCCAGCCATTCCTGCTTGCCCGACTGCGGCTGCGGTTCCACCTGGCCCTTGTGGACCCAGCGCGCCAGGTCGTCCAGCGAACGCTTGCCGCCCAGGATGGACTTGCCCAGGCTGTCGTTCCAGCCGGCGTAGCGGTCCACCACGAAGTCGTTCAAAGCGCCGTCGGCGATCATCTTTTCCGCAATCAGCAACGCCCGTGCGCACAGGTCCATGGCCGTGGCGTGGCCGATAACCAGGTCGTCCGGGTCAATCGACTGGCGGCGCACCTTGGCATCAAAGTTGAGGCCGCCGCGGCCCAGACCGCCACCCTTGACGATGTGGTACAGCGCCAGCGCCATCTGGGGCAGGTTGTTGGGGAACTGGTCGGTGTCCCAGCCCAACTGGTCGTCGCCGCGGTTCATGTCGATGGAGCCCAGGATGCCCAGCGCCTGCGCGGTGACGATCTCGTGTTCAAAGGTGTGGCCGGCCAGCACCGCGTGGTTCTGTTCGATGTTGACGGCCACTTCCTTTTCCAGCCCGTAGCGCTTGAGGAAACCGTAGACCGTGGCGGTGTCGTAGTCGTACTGGTGTTTGGTGGGCTCGGCGGGTTTGGGCTCGATCAGGATGGCACCCTTGAAGCCGATCTTGTGTTTGTGTTCCACCACCAGTTGCAGGAAGCGGCCCAGCTGGTCCAGTTCCCGCTTCATGTCCGTATTGAGCAGGGTCTCGTAACCTTCACGACCGCCCCACAGCACGTAGTTCTGTCCCTTCAATTCGTGCGTCAGCTCCAGCACGTTCTTGACCTGCGCCGCGGCGTAGGCAAAGACCTCGGGGTTGGGGTTGGTGGCCGCACCCGCCATGTAGCGGCGGTTGGAGAACAGGTTGGCCGTGCCCCACAGCAGCTGCACGCCGGTGTCTTGCATCTTGCGTGCGAAGACCTCGCCCACACGCTTGAGGTTGTTGTTGCTTTCGGCCAGCGTCGCGCCTTCGGGGGCCACGTCGCGGTCGTGGAAGGTGAAGAAGG
>JANOAM010000592.1:0-2278 GCA_031411215.1 Betaproteobacteria bacterium | reverse complement strand
GGCGCGGGGCAGCAGCGCATCAACGCTGTCAATGCGCGCCTTGATCTCGATGTTGCGCGCCACGGACTCAGGCGCCGGCCGCGATCTTGCGCAACGCCTGTTCAAACACCTCCGGCGGCTGCCCGCCCTGGATCAGGTGCTTCTGGTTGATGACGATGCTGGGCACGGACTGGATGCCAGCCTGCTGCCATTGCGCTTCCGCCGCGCGCACCTCGTCGGCAAAACGGCCGTCGGCCAGCACGGCCGTGGCTTCGGTCGCATCCAGGCCGGCTTCGCCTGCCAGTCGTGCCAGCAGCACCGGGTCGGACGGGTTCAGGCCGTCGCCGTGGTACGCCTGCAGCATGGCGTGTTTCAGTGCGCGCTGCGCATCGGCGCTGTGCAGGCCGGCCCAGTGCAGCAGGCGGTGCGCGTCAAAGGTGTTCCAGACGCGGACGCGGTCGCCGAAGGCAAAGCCCACGGCCGCACCACGTTCGCGGATCACGCTGCGGTTCTGCGCCAGCTGGGCGTCGCCCATGCCGTATTTCGCCTTGAGGTACTCACCCGCGTCGGCGCCTTCAGCGGCCATGCTGGGGTTCAGTTCAAAGGGCTGGAAGTGCAGCTCCACGGGGATGTCGCCGGCCACGGCCTGCAGGGCCTTTTCCAGCGAATGCAGGCCCACGGCGCACCAGGGGCAGGCCACGTCGGAGACAAAGTCGATGCGCATGTGCGGTGCTTGAAGTGCTTGGGCCGCGCAGTGTAGGCGCGGCGGTGCAATCACGCAGGCAGCGGCTCGCTAGGCACCTCGTCCAGGGTCTCGGCGGCCAGCGCGAAGGCGGGGTCTTCGCGCAGGGCCGAGTAGAAGGCCTCCCGGGCTTCGTCGAAGCGGTCCTGCGCCAGCAGCTGCAGCCCGTTGGCAAAGCGCCGGTAGGCCTCCCAGTTGCGCGTGTGCACCCGGTGCACGGCCGCGGGCAGGTCGGTGATGCCCAGCGCCTGCAGCAAGGCGTAGACGATCTGCTTCTGCAGCACGAAGAAGCGAGCCTGTGCGCCATCGGCCTCGGGC
The DNA here is from genome assembly GCA_031411215.1 of Betaproteobacteria bacterium. GTDB lineage: Bacteria > Pseudomonadota > Gammaproteobacteria > Burkholderiales > Burkholderiaceae_C > Rubrivivax. The sequence goes on along the minus strand of JANOAM010000592.1, from coordinate 1,239 downwards.
GTGGCAAACACACGTGCTTCGCGCATGTCAAAGGCCGCCGCGTTGATCTTGTAGCGGCCCGTGGACAGGCTGCCCAGGCCTGCCGGGCCAGGCTCGTTGAGCAGCGTGCCGGTGACCACCGTGCCTGCGCCCAGCAGTGCGGCGGGCTGCCCCCAAGAGGCGCGGTCCACCAGGCCGCTGTCGGCCAGGCGCAGCTCGCGCAGCAACGTGTCGACGCGCTCGCGCTCCAGCACCACGAGCGCGGGCACACGCGCCAGGTCGGCGGTGATCATCGCCACCAGCCCGCGGTTGAACGGTTGCAGGGCCGTGTTCTTGCCCAGCGTCTGGAAAGGAAACACCGCCACCGTCAGCCGGCTGGGCGCGGGACCGCTGGCCAATTGTTTTTCGCTGCCAGCCGCTGCGCGCGCCAGGCGCCTGGCGGCCTCGCGTTCCAGCAGGGTCAAGTAGCCGCGCACGCGGCGGGCTGAAGGCAGCCCCGGCGGCGACTCGGCCACGTAGCGGCGCCAGGGGCTGATGGCGGGCTCGATCTGGCCCAGCTTCAGCGCGCGGGCGCCTTCGGCATACAGGGCGTCCAGGCGGGCACGCAGGTTCGGCTCCATGCCGTCCCGTTCGTTGATGCCCCATTGAAGGCGGCTCAGCGTGTCGCAGCCGCCCAGCACCGCGCCAGCTGCCGTCAGCCCCAAGCCCAGGCCCATGCCCAGGCGGCGGCGTGCGGGGTCCGGCTGCGGTTGGAGGGGCATGCCCGGATCCTAGCGCTGCGCCGCGTCAACGACGGCGTGCGAGTTTGGGGTCCAGCAGGTCGCGCAGGCCGTCGCCCATCAGGTTCAAGCCCAGCACGCTGATCATGATCGCCACACCCGGGTACACGGCCAGCAGCGGCGCCTGGAACAGCAGCGTCTGCGCTTCGTTGAGCATGCGGCCCCAGCTGGGTTGCGGTGGCTGCGTGCCCAGGCCCAGGTAGGACAGCGCGGCCTCGGCCAGGATGGCGGTGGCAAAGCTGATGGTGGCCTGCACGATCAGCTGGCTGGCGATGTTGGGCAGCACATGGTCCAGCGTGATGGCCAACGGCCCTTTGCCGGCGGCGCGTGCGGCGGTGATGAACTCGCGCGCCCACACGGCATTGGCCGCGCCGCGTGTGATGCGCGCAAACACCGGCACGTTGAAGATGCCGATGGCCACGATGCTCATCACCAGGCCGGGGCCGTAGATGGCCGTCAGCATGATGGCCGACAGCAGCGC
>JANOAM010000591.1:0-11259 GCA_031411215.1 Betaproteobacteria bacterium | reverse complement strand
ACACCATCGTGCTGGACCCGCAGGTGCTGCAGGACACCCTGGGCGTGCTGCTGAAGTACCAGGACGACATCGCCCAGGTGCAGGGCGCGCAGGCGCTGAAGCTCCTGGACGAAGTGCGCCGCCTGGCCACGGCAGCCTGATCGCTCCATGATCCCCGCCCGCCAGACGCCGGGCCGGCTGGCCGAAAACGTCATGCACTTCGCCCGCGTGCTGCGCCACGCCGGCATGCCGGTGGGCACCGACCGCGTGTCGCTCAGCCTGCAGGCATTGCAGGTGGCGGGCCTGTCCAGCAAGCGTGAACTGCACGACGTGCTGGGTGCCTGCCTGCTGGACCGCGTGGAGCACCGCGAACTCTTCGACCAGGCCTTCGAACTCTTCTGGCGCGACCCCGACCTGATGGGCCGCATGCGCGCCATGCTGCTGCCCAAGGTGCAGCTGAAAGCCGGCGCCGTGCCGCAGCCGCCAGAGAACCGGCGCCTGGGCGAGGCCCTGTTCCCGCGCCAGAACGACCCGCCGCCACCGGACGACGCGCCCGAAGAAACCGAGATCAGCGCCGAGCTGACCTGGAACGACCGCGAGGTCTTGCGCAAGGCCGACTTCGAGACCATGACCGCCGACGAGTGGCGCGAAGCCCGCCGTTTGCTGCTGCAGATGCGCCTGCTGTTCGAACCGCTCACCACCCGCCGCACCAAGCCTGCCGCACGCCCGGGCCGCGCAGACTGGCGCGCCACGCTGGCGGCCATGGGCCGCAGCGGTGGCGAGTTCACCACCCTGCGCTGGCGCCAGCGCCGCACACAGCCGGCGCCACTGGTGCTGCTGGCCGACATCTCCGGCAGTATGAGCCGCTACTCGCGCATGCTGCTGCATTTTGCGCACGCGCTGGGCCATGCGGAGTCTCGCGTCGAAAGCTTCGTCTTCGGTACGCGTCTGACGCGCACCACGCGCCTCCTGAAGAGCCGCGACCCGGATGTCGCCGTGGGCCAGGTCGTCAATGCCGTGCAGGACTGGTCCGGCGGCACGCGCATCACCCAGAGCCTGGCCGAATTCAACCGCCGCTGGGCGCGCCGCGTGGTGCCGGGCAACGCCACCGTGCTGCTGATCAGCGACGGGCTGGAACATGGCGACACGAAGGATCTCAGCTTCGAGATGGAGCGCCTGCACAAGAGCTGCCGCCGTCTGGTCTGGCTGAACCCGCTGCTGCGCTTCACACGCTTCGAACCCAAGGCCGCCGGCATCAAGGCCATGCTGCCGCACTGCGACGCTTTTCTGCCGGCGCACAACCTGCAAAGCCTGGAAGAGCTGGCCACCGTGCTGTCGCGTCCGGGCACACCGCGCCGGCTGCGCTGAACCCCTTCAATCCTGCTAACTCCCGAACTGAACCCACCATGGATCTCACCAGCCAACAGACGCTACCCGTGGCCCAAGCCCAGGCCTGGGAAGCGCTCAACGACATCACGCTGCTGCAGGCCGCCATCCCCGGCTGCGAAGGCATCACGCCCACCGGCGAAAACCAATACGAGGTGCTGGTGACGGCGGCCATCGGCCCCGTCAAGGCCAAGTTCAAGGGCAAACTGCAGCTGGAAAACCTGCAGCCGCCCAACAGCTACACGCTGCGCTTCGAAGGCCAGGGCGGCGCGGCCGGCCACGGCAAGGGCACGGCCGATATCAAGCTGGAAAGCACGGGCCCGCAGACCACCGTGCTGCACTACACGGCACACGCCACCGTGGGCGGCAAGATCGCGCAGATCGGTTCACGCCTGGTGGACATGGCGGCGCAGAAGATGGCCACCGAGTTCTTCGAGACCTTCAACACCAAGCTGCAGGAACGTTATGGCGTGACGGCCGCTGCACCCGCAGCGACTGCCACACCGCAGGGCTTGCTGGCCCGCATCGCCGCGTGGTTCAAGAAGCTGTTCGGCGGGTAGCAGCACCGAGGCGCGGGACAATGCCGGCATGAAGGCCCGCGGCGTCCACCTGCAGTACCGTTTCGAGACCGGGCCCCAAGCCGGTGCGGCGGTCCACAACCCGCTGTTCGACCTGCTGCTGGCCGTGCACGAACACGGCAGCATCCAGCGCGCGGCCACGGCGTTGCGGCAGAGCTACCGCCACGTGTGGGGCCAGCTGCGCCAGTGGCAGGACGTCATCGGCGAACCGCTGGTGCACTGGACCCAGGGCCAACCGGCGCGCCTGACGGCCTTCGCCGAACGCCTGCTTTGGGCCGAGACTCAGGCCCGTGTGCGCCTGACGCCGCACATCGAAGCCCTGCGCGCCGAACTCAGCCGTGTGCTGACCGAGGCGCTGGACGGCCAGCAGCAGGTGCTGACGATGTACGCCAGCCATGACCTGGCTCTCCCCGCGCTGCGCGATGCCGCCAGCAGCGCCGAACAGCTGCACATCGACTTGCGTTTTGCCGGCAGCATCGACGCGCTGCGTGCGCTTGCCGAAGGCCGCTGCACGGTGGCGGGCTTCCATGTGCCGCCGCTGCAGGACGGCGCGGCGCTGTTTTCGGCCAGCTTGAAGCCACTGCTCAGGCCCGGCCTGCACAAGCTCATCGGCTGCAGCCGTCGCACGCAAGGCCTGATGGTGGCTGCGGGCAATCCGCTGCACATCCGCAGTCTCGCCGACGTGGCCGCGCTGCGCGCACGTTTTGTCTGGCGCCAGGCCGGGTCGGCCACACGGCTGTTGACGCAGCACCTGCTGGAGCAGTCAAACCTGCAGGAACACCAACTGCTGGACGCCGGCACCGAAGACAGCCACAACGCCGTGGCCGCGGCCGTGGCAGGCGGCCAGGCCGACGCAAGCATCGGGTTGGAAGCCGCCGCCAAGGCTTTCGGCCTGGACTTTGTACCGCTCGCAAAAGACGAATACTTCCTGGTCTGCCTGGCCCACACGCTGGAAGAGCCTGCCATTCAAGCCCTGCGCCGCACGCTGGAGCATGCGCAATGGCAGCAAGCCGTGGCCGCGCTGCCGGGCTATGAACTGATGGAGCCGGGCCGTGTGCTGTCGCTCACCGCCGCGCTGCCCTGGTGGCACTTCCGCAAACCCAAGCCCGAGCGAGCCGCATGAACGACAACCAATTGCTGCGTTATTCGCGTCACATCCTGCTCGACGAAATCGGCATCGAGGGGCAGACGAAATTGCTGCAGTCGCACGCCGTGATCATCGGTGCGGGCGGCCTGGGCTCACCCGCGGCGCTGTACCTGGGCACCGCCGGCGTCGGCCGGCTGACGCTGGTCGACCACGACACGGTGGACCTCACCAACCTGCAGCGCCAGATCGCCCACAACCTGTCGCGCGTCGGCCAGCCCAAAGCCGAGTCGGCGCGCATGAGCATTGGCGCCATCAACCCGGACGTGCACGTGCATGCCATCGCGCGGCGTGCCGACGCAGCGTTGCTGGACGATTTGGTGGCCAATGCCCAGGTCGTGCTGGACTGCAGCGACAACTTCAAGACGCGCCACGCGGTGAACGCCGCCTGCGTGAAGCACCGCGTGCCCTTGGTCAGTGGTGCCGCCATCGGCTTTGACGGCCAGGTGTCGGTGTACGACGTGCGCCGGCCCGATGCGCCCTGCTATGGCTGCCTGTTCCCGCCGGACCAGGCCTTCGAGGAAGTGGCCTGCGCCACCATGGGCGTGTTCGCGCCGCTGGTGGGGATCATCGGCACGGTGCAGGCTGCTGAAGCGCTGAAGCTTCTCGCCGGCATCGGCACGCCCTTGGCGGGTCGTTTGCTGATGCTGGACGCACGCGCAATGAGCTGGGATGAAGTGCGCTTGAGCAAACAGCCTAACTGCCCGGTGTGCAGCCATCTCCCCTGAAGGGAGGAGGCCGGCACTGTCGGAAAAGCTGACAGAACGGCGGGGCCCGGCCGCTGCGGACGTCTCGGCTGCTGCGCGCAAATGCCGCAAGTCCTTGCCACAGCAGCGAAACTTGAAGATAGGGGGTAACCCGGGCTTGGCTGTTGCTTGTACCGGCTGACCGCCACGGCCGCAGGCTGGTGTCTGTTTCAAGGCGCACTACCGCGTCCAAGCTCGGCCTCAACCCCAAGGGAGTTCCCATGACCCGATCTGCTCAATTCGCACTGGCTGCACTTGCCGCCGCCGCTTCACTTGCTTTTGGCAACGCACACGCCGGCGCGGTGATTGTCAAAGACAACACCAATGTCAACGTCATTCCTGGCCTCACCGGCTTTTCCACCACGGGCGCCATGATGTCGGGCCTGTCGATCACGGCGTCGTTCTCCGGCGGCCTGACTGAAACACTCAGCTGGGCCACCACGGGTGCGAGTTCCGGCGGCGTGACGGGATCGGGCTGGGGTTTGTCCGTCAGCGGCGACACCTTTGCCGCGTTGTGGAACTTCTCCATGACGACGAACCTGGGTCAGATCATGAGCCTGATCATCGACGGCACCAATGCGCTGACGGTTTTGGACACGACGAGCCCGGCCCCAGGCACACCCGACTCCGCCAACGGCGCTGACTTCACCTTCACCGACAGTGACATCAACGCCACCGCCACGTACAGCAGCGTGGTGGCGATCAGCCCCAATGGCGCTGTGGGCGACCTGTATCAGGTGCTGACCGTGAACTTCGGCAATGGTGGCCCGCGCACGGACTTCACCTTCCGCCAGGACACGGACAACGACTCGCGCTTCCGCGATGGCGGCACGGTTCCGGAACCGAGCAACCTGGCCCTGGTGGGCTTGGCGCTGGCTGCAGCGGGTATCAGCGCCCGCCGCGCACGCAAGAGCTGAGCGTCCCGGCCATCCGCTTTCAAGGGAAAGGGGGCCTTCGGGCCCCCTTCGTGTTTCAGTACACCACCACGCTGCGGATGCTCTCCCCACGCTCCATCAACTCAAACCCCTGGTTGATGTCCTCCAGCTTCAACGTGTGCGTGATGAGCGGGTCGATGCGCAGCTTGCCTTCCATGTACCAGTCCACGATCTTGGGCACGTCGGTGCGGCCACGCGCGCCGCCAAAGGCTGAGCCTTCCCACTTGCGCCCCGTCACCAGCTGGAAGGGCCGCGTAGCAATCTCCTGCCCCGCCGCCGCGACACCGATGATGATGCTGCGGCCCCAGCCCTTGTGACAGCACTCCAGCGCCTGGCGCATGGTGTTCACGTTGCCTATGCATTCGAAGCTGTAGTCGGCGCCGCCATCGGTCAGCTGGACAATGGCATCGACGACGTTGTCCACGTTCTTCGGGTTGATGAAGTGTGTCATGCCGAACTCGCGCGCCATGGCTTCGCGGCCCGGATTCAGGTCGATGCCGATGATCTTGTCTGCGCCCACCATCTTGGCGCCCTGGATCACGTTCAGGCCGATGCCGCCCAGCCCGAACACCACCACGTTGGCACCGGCCTCCACCTTGGCCGTGAAGATCACCGCGCCCACACCCGTGGTCACGCCGCAGCCGATGTAGCAGACCTTGTCGAAAGGTGCGTCCTTGCGGATCTTGGCCAGCGCGATCTCCGGCGCCACGATGTGGTTGGCGAAGGTGCTGGTGCCCATGTAGTGCAGGATCTGTTGCCCGTTCAAACTGAACCGGCTGCTGCCGTCAGGCATCAGGCCTTTGCCCTGCGTGCCGCGGATCAGCTGGCAGAGATTGGTCTTGCGGCTCAGGCAGAACTTGCAGCCGCGGCATTCCGGCGTGTAGAGCGGGATGACATGGTCACCCGCTTTCAGGCTGGTGACCCCCGCGCCGACTTCCAGCACGACACCGGCGCCTTCATGACCAAGAATGGCGGGGAACAGGCCTTCGGGGTCGGCGCCGCTCAGCGTGAAGTGGTCGGTGTGGCAGATGCCGGTGGCCTTGATCTCCACCAGCACCTCGCCGGCGCGCGGGCCTTCCAGGTCCACGGTTTCGACGGTCAATGGGGCGCCGGCCTTCCAGGCGACGGCTGCACGGGTCTTCATAGGTCTTGGTCCTTCCTGGTTCAGGCCAGGTGCGCTGCCGCCAACAACTCCTGCGTGTAGGGCTGCTGCGGCGCTGCGAACAACGCTTCGGCCTCGCCCTCTTCCACCACATCTCCACCCTTCATCACCATCACGCGGTGCGACATGGCACGCACCACGGCCAGGTCGTGGCTGATGAAGACATAGCTCATGCCGTAGCGCTTCTGCAGGTCGGCCAGCAAGGCCAGCACCTGCTGCTGCACCGACACGTCCAACGCCGACGTGGGCTCGTCCAGCACCAGCACCTCCGGCCGAAGCACCACCGCGCGTGCAATGGCGATGCGCTGGCGCTGGCCGCCGCTGAATTCATGCGGGTAGCGTTGAAGGACACTGGCCACGCCATGGCGGTCTGACAGGCCCACTTCGTCCAGCATCTCCAGCACGCGTTTTTCGCGCGCCGCCTTGTTCAGGTCCGGCTGGTGCAGTGCCAGGCCTTCGCCGACGATCTGGCCGATCGTCATTCGCGGCGACAGGCTGGCAAACGGGTCCTGGAAGACCACCTGCATGCGCTTGCGCATGGCGCGCAAATGCGTGCGGTCGGCGTTGTCTATGCGCTGGCCGTCCAGGCTCACCGAGCCACCCGACAAGCCCTGCAGCGCCAGCAGCGCCATGCCCAGCGTCGTCTTGCCGGAACCCGATTCACCGACGATGCCCAGCGTCTCGCCGCGCTTGAGCGTCAGCGTGGCGTTCTTCACCGCGCGGAACTGGCGCTTCCCGAACAGGCCTTCGCGGAACTCGAAGCTCACGCCCACGCCGTCGCCCTGCAGCAGCACCGGCGCGTCGGCCGGCAGTGGCTGCACCACCCGCTGCGGGCGGCTGGCCAACAGCTTCTGCGTGTAGGCATGCTGTGGGTTCGCAAACACGGCGGCCGTGTCGCCGATCTCCACCAGACGGCCGCGTTCCATCACGCCGACGCGGTGGGTGAAGCGGCGCACCATGTTCAGGTCGTGCGTGATGAACAGCAGCGCCATGCCCATTTCGGCCTGCAGTTCGTCCAGCAGCGCCAGGATCTGCGCCTGGATGGTCACATCCAGCGCCGTGGTGGGCTCATCGCAGATCAGCAGCTGCGGTCTGCAGGCCAGGGCCATGGCGATCATGGCGCGCTGGCGCTGGCCGCCGCTCAACTGGTGCGGGAAGACGTCGACACGCTTTTCGGGTTCGGGGATGCCGGTGCGCTCCAGCAGTTCGATGGCGCGCGCGCGCGCCGCCTGTTTCTGCAGGCCTTCGTGCAGCATCAGCACTTCGGCGATCTGGTTGCCCACGGTGAACAGCGGGTTCAGCGCCGTCATGGGCTCCTGGAAGATCATGCCGATGCGGCTGCCGCGCACGCTGCGCATCTGCAGGTCCGTGCGCTGCACCAGGTCGTCACCTTCAAAGCGGATGGCGCCCGTGGTGCTGGCCGCGTCGACCAGGCGCAGCACGCTCAAGGCGGTGATGCTCTTGCCGGAGCCGGACTCGCCGACCAGCGCGAACTTTTCGCCAGCCGCGATGGCGAAGGACACGTCGTTGACCACCACGCTGGCGCCGAAGCGCACGCTCAGGTGGCTGACTTCAAGCAAGGGTGCGCTCATGGGTTCAGGACTTCCGCGTATCGAACGCGTCGCGCAGCGCGTCACCGATGAAGGTCAGCAGCACGATGGTGCCGGCAAGGACGATGAAGGTGCAGACGATCACCCACCAGGCATAGAGATTCTCCTTGCCCAGGCGCAGCAACTCGCCCAGGCTGGCCACCGTGGCCGGCACGCCCAGGCCCAGGAAGTCCAGGCTGGTGAGCGCGATGATGGCGGCGCTCATGCGGAAGGGCAGGAAAGTGATCACCGGCGTCATGCTGTTGGGCAGCACGTGGCGCCAGATGATGGGCCCGTCACGCAGGCCCAGCGCGCGCGCTGCCTTGACGTATTCCAGCGAGCGGTTGCGCAGGAATTCGGCCCGCACATAGTCCGACAGGCCGATCCAGCCGAACACCGACAGCACGATCAGCAGCAGCAGCAGCGACGGCTCGAAGATCGACGCGAAGATGATGATCAGGTACAGCTCCGGCAGCGAACCCCAGATCTCGATAGCCCGCTGCAGCAGCAGGTCCACCTTGCCACCGAAATAACCCTGCAGCGCGCCCATGAAAACGCCGATGGCGGTGCCCATGACCGTCAACGCCAGCGCAAACCACACGCTCACACGGAAGCCGTAGAGCAGCCGCGCCAGCAGGTCGCGGCCACGCGGGTCCGTGCCCAGCCAGTTGCGTGCACTGGGTGCGGCGGGCGGCATGGCGGGGTCGAAGTAGTCCAGCGAATCCGCCGAATGCGGGTTCAGTGTGAACAGCGCGATGTTGCCGGGCTTGGCCAGCAGGTCCGTGATCAGCGGGTCCTTCCAGTCGGTGGGCGTGCCGAAGTCGCCACCCAAGGTCTGTTCGCTGGGGTTGTTGAAGATCGGCAGGTACCACTGGCCGTTGATGCGCGCCACCAGCGGCCTGTCGTTGCTGACCACCTCGGCCAGCGTGGCCACCAGCAGCAACACGCCAAAGATCCACAGCGACACGTAGCCCAGGCGGTTGCGTTTGAAGCGCGCCCAGGCACGCTGGTTGGGCGAGGCGGAGGCCACGGACACAGCGGCCGGGGCAGCCGCAACGGGGTTGTCGAGTACAGCGCTCATCGCGTCATTTCCCAATGCTGGTGAACTGCACACGCGGGTCGACCACGGTGTAGAGCACGTCGGACAGCAGCTTCACCAGCAGACCCAGCAGCGTGAACAGGTACAGCGAGCCCAGCACGACGGGATAGTCGCGCCGCACGATGCTTTCAAAGCTCAGCAGGCCCAGGCCGTCCAGCGAGAACAGCGGCTCGATCAGCACCGCACCGGTGAAGAACGCACCTATGAAGGCCGCCGGCAGGCCGGTGACCAGCGGGATCAGTGCGTTGCGGAAGATGTGCTTGTAGAGCACACGCCGCTGGCTCAGGCCCTTGGCGCGCGCCACCAGCACGTACTGCTTGCGGATCTCTTCGACGAAGGTGTTCTTGGTCAGCAGCGTCACCACAGCAAAGCTGTGAATGACCAGGCAAGTGAGTGGCAGCGTCAGGTGCCAGAAGTAGTCCTTGACCTTGCCCCAGTTGCTGAGCTCTTCAAAGTTGTCGGACGTCAAGCCGCGCAGGGGGAACCATTCCCAGAAGGTGCCACCGGCAAACAGCACGATCAAGAGCACGCCCAACACGAAGCCCGGCACCGCATAGCCCACCAGCACGGCAAGTGTCGTGAGCGTGTCGAAGCGCGTGCCTTCGCGCACCGCCTTGGCCACGCCCAGCGGGATGCTGATGCTGTAGCTGATCAGGAAGGTCCACAGGCCCAGCGACATGGACACCGGCAGCTTTTCCTTGATCAGGTCCCACACGCTCTTGTTCTGCAGGAAGCTCTTGCCCAGGTCGAAGCGTGCGTATTCGGACAGCATGTTGAAGTAGCGCTCGTGTGCGGGCTTGTCAAAGCCGTACTGCTTCATCAGCTCTTCACGCTGCTTCTTGTCGATGTCACGGCCGGCCTTGTAGGCAATGCCTTCGCTGCCACCGCCGGCACGCGCCTCGGCCAGGATCTGCTCCACCGGGCCGCCGGGCACAAACTGCATGACGGCGAAAGTGATGGTCAGCGCGCCCAGGATGGTGGGCACCATCAGGCCGATGCGTTTGAGGATGTAGGACAGCATCGGGGTCTACGCCTTCTTTTCCAGGGACTTGTCCCACCAGGTCCACAAGGGCCAGGGGCCGTGCTCGATGAAGCCGCTGATCAAGGTGTCGGCGCGGAAGTACTTGGCCATGACCTGCGGCTTGCCGAACTTGGACCAGTGGCTCACGTTTTCCACGCCCAGGTAGAGGTCCGGTATCTGCCAGAAGCTCCAGGTGGCGACACGGTCGAAGGCCCGCGATGCGTCACGCAGCTCTTGCATGGTGCCGGCGCGGTTGATGGCCTCGATCAGCGCGTCGGCCACTTTGCTGTTGACGCCGCGGTAGTTGCTGTTGCCGGGCTCGGCAAAGCTCTTGCTGCCGAAGGCCGCGGACAGGGACGTGCCTTCGGGCAGCGTGAAGGTGCCGTCGACGATGGTCACCATGTCGTAGTCGTACTGCTGCAGGCGCCTGCGGTACAGCGCGAAGTCCACGGTGCGGAACTTCAGCGTGATGCCCAGTTTCTTCAGGTTGCGCTGCCAGTCGCCCAGGTTGCCGGGCTGCGGCTCCATGTATTCGATCTCGAAGGCCGTGCCCTTGGGGTCGCGCAGCACACCTTGCGGGTCCAGCTTCCAGCCTGCCTGGTCCAGCAGCTCACGCGCCTTCAGCAGGTTGCGGCGCAGGCCGTCCGGGCCGCCGTCGGTACGCGGCGCCACGTAGGGCGGGCCGAAGACACGCGGCGGCAGCTGGCTGCGGAAGGGCTCCAGCAGCGCCAGTTCACCCGGCCCCGGCAGGCCCTGAGCGGCGAATTCCGTGTTGTTGAAGCAGCTGTTGACGCGCTTGAAGACCTTGGTCTTGTTGGCGGTCTCGAAGTCGTAGGTGTAGCCCAACGCTTCGCGCACGCGGATGTCCTGGAAGATGGGCCGCCGCATGTTGATGTCGTAGGCCTGCATGTAGTAGCCATAGCCCGTGGCCATGTCGGCCTTGACGATGCGGCCGTCTTCCCACTTGGGGCCGGTGTGCGAGCGCACCCAGCTGCGCGAGCGGTATTCCTTGATGAGGTCGAACTCGCCGGCCTTGAAGGCTTCCAGCGCGATCAGGTTGTCGGCGTAGTTGCGGTAGACCACACGTTCGAAGTTGAAGTGGCCGCGGCGCGCCGCCAGGCCCTTGCCCCAGTACTGCGGGTTGAGCTTGAACTCGATGCGCCGCGGCATGTCGATCTTGTCGATCAGGTACGGGCCCGTGGTGATGGGCAGTTCGGTGACGATGGCGTCCAGCGTCTTGCCCGGTCCCCACTTGAGGCTGAAGACGGGCAGCGTGGCGGCAATGAAGACCTGCTCTCGTGTCTTTTCACGGAAGACGAACCGCACGGTGCGGGAGTCCAGCACCTCCACGCGCTCCATGCCTTCCAGCAGCGTCTGGTACGACGGTGACGCGCCCTTGCTCTTGAGCAGGGTGTAGCTGTGCTTGACGTCTTCCGGCGTCACCGGGTCACCGTTGTTGAAGCGCGCCTCGGGGCGGATGCGGAAGCTCACGCTGCTGAAGTCCGGCGCCACGTGGATGGACTCGGCCAGCAGGCCGTAGATGGTGAGCGGCTCGTCCTGCGCCAGGTGGCCCAGGCTTTCGACCATCCAGATCAGCACGCCGGCCGGCGCGTTGCCGCG